>NZ_JBHZDA010000109.1:0-23813 GCF_042755665.1 Streptomyces sp. NPDC059142 | reverse complement strand
CGGCCGGCCGTTGACGTAGTTGTCGGCGGTGGTGACCGGCGCCTCGCTCCACTTCTTCAGGATCTTCGCCCGGTTCACCCCCGCCGCCAGCGTGAACGCGTTCTTCTCCGCGACCAGTCGGGACTCGAAGCCGATCCCGAAGGAGTAGCCGTAGCCGTCCGCCTCCTGGGCGACGTAGTGGTTGTTGTACGTGTCCACCTGGCCGAAGCGGACCCGGGGCGCCCGCTCCTTGACGTTCTTGAACTGGTTGTGGTGCAGGGTGACCCTGAGCTTGCCCCGGTCGGTGGCCGCCGCGCCGTCACTGTTGCCGATCAGCATGGTCTTGTCGTGGTCCGCGAAGACGTTCCACGAGACGGTGACCAGGTCGGCGCCCCGGACGATGTCCAGCTCCCCGTCGTGCTGCTGGTACAGCCGGCCGAAGTAGCGGGGCTGCTCGCTGTCGGGGTGGCGGCCGTCGGTGAAGGTGTTGTGATCCACCCAGACCCGTGTGGTCCCGTACACCACCATGTTGTCGTACTCGGAGTTCCACTCGCCGACGTCGCCGTCGGTCGGGTCCCACTGCGGGAAGCAGTCGTAGGTGTCCTCGAAGGTCAGATTGCGGACGATGACGTTGTCGACGTTCCTGACCTGGAGGCTGCCGCCGAGGATCCGGGCGTCCCCGCCGATGCCGATCACGGTCGTGTCGGCCGGTACGTACGCCATGATCTGCGCGGACTGCCGCTTGGCGGACGCGGCCCGCAGATCCTCCTGTTCCCCGCTCACCGGGTTCTCGTACCCCCAGACCGCCGGATCGTAGTCGGCGAGGTACTGGTCGAAGGAGTAGCCGGGGGCCGCGTAGTCCGCGCAGGTGCGGGTGTTGCCCTGCTCGTCGGAGAGCGCGTCGAGGGTGCCCTTGACGCGGATGATCGACGGGGCGCCGGCGGCCTTCGCCAGCGCCGCTCTGAACTGGGCCCAGGTGGTGACGGTGTAGACATGCTCGGCGTCGGCGGCCCGGCCGCCGGTGGTGCCGGAGCCGGTGGAGGCCCAGCCGTCGCCCGGGGCGAGCGCCGCGCGCTCGGCGGAGCGGCCGGCCGCTCCGCCCGCCGTGCCCGTACCGGCCTGCGCCGGGGCGGCGAGGGTGGCCAGGGCCAGGGTCGTACCGCACACCACGGCGGTGGCGGCGAGCCGTGCATGACGTCCAAAGGTGCGCATCACTGCTTCTCCTCGGTCGGTGACATGTCCGTACACGTGGGGGGTGGGGAGGGGCGGGGTCAGTCGTCGAGCCAGGTGAGCCGGGACTCGGGGATCTCCGCACCGGGCCGGCGCAACTCCCGGGGGGCCAGCACCCGTTCGTCCCGCAGCGCCAGGGCCACCAGCCGGGCCACTTCGATGGCGCCGCGCGGCCGGAAGTGGGTGTTGTCCGCGACCCCGTCGGGGTAGTTCGGGGACTCGCCCGGGGCGAGCCAGTTGAAGTACGTCTGCGACCGCGCCACGCCGAGCCGCTGCCACAGCGCCAGCGTCGCGGCCTGGAGGTCCAGCAGCGGCACCCGCTCGGCCGCCGCCAGCGCGCGCATCGCCGCCGGGTAATCGCCGTGCGTGGGTACGGAGTTGCCCGCCGCGTCGAATCTGCGGCGCTCCACCGAGGTGAGCAGAACGGGCCGCGCCCCGGCCTCCCTCGCGCCGGTCACATAACGCCGCAGGCACTCCTGGTAGGTGGACCAGGGCTCGGTGTAGCGGGTGGGGTCGGTGTCCTTCTCGTCGTTGTGCCCGAACTGGACGAGGAGCAGATCGCCGGGGCGCAGCGCCCCGAGGATCGGTGTCAGCCGCCCCTCGTCCAGGAAGCTCTTCGAACTGCGGCCGTTGACCGCGTGGTTGGCGACCGTGAGGTGCTTTCCGAGGAAGAACGGGAGCGCCGTGCCCCAGCCGCTCTCGGGGGCGGCGGCGCGGTACTTGTCCGCGGCCGTGGAGTCGCCCGCGAGGTAGAGGGTCCGGGCGCGGGCCGGGCGCGGGGTGCCGGGCGCCCCGGCCGTCGAAGGCGCCGCGGCGGCGGTCCGGGGGAGCGCCGCCAGGGGGAGGGCGGAGAGAGCCGCCGCGGCCTGTCTCCGGGAGATCGGCATGACGGTGTGCCTCGCTTTCCTGTTCGGTGCGGAAGATCCGTGCAGAAGATCCGTGCAGAAGAGGGGGAGGCGGCCGGCGGCGGGGCTCTGCTGGGCGAACGCGCCCCACCGCCGGACCGGCGGCCGGCTCAGCGGCCGGGGTTCAGTTCTTGCCCTGCTCCTTCCACTCCGCCTGGGCGTCGTTCAGCTCCTTGGCGATCTTGTCGGCGAACTCCTTCGGCGACATGTCGCCGAGCAGCACCTTCTGGAAGTTCGGCTCGTTGCCGCTCTTGCTGATGGTGTTCCAGTCGGGCAGGTAGTACGGCAGGTTGACGAGCTTGGTCGAACCGTCGCTGAGCGCCTTCATCGCGGTGGAGGTCGGTGCGGCGTCCTTGATCCAGGCGTCGTCGGCCGCGTCGGTGTTGGCCGGGATGGAGCCCGCCGACGCGTTCCACGCGCTGTTGGACTTGTGGGAGGCGGCGAACTCGATGAACTTCCAGGCCGCCGCCTTGTTCTTGCTGCTCTTGAAGAGTCCGAGACCGTCCACCGGGTTGGAGACCTGGACGCGGGTGCCGTCCTCCTGCGCCGGGTAGGGCAGCCCCTTGAACTTCTCGTTGCCGAGCGCCTTCACGTGGTCCTGGTACGAGGCCAGGTTGTGGGTCAGCATCCCGATGGAGCCGTTGTCCCACTGCGCGACCATCTTGATGAAGTCGTTGTTGACGTCGGCCGACGGCGTCACCTTCTTGTACAGGGCGACGTACTTCTCCAGCGCGGCCACGTTCTTGGGGTCGTTGACCGTGGTCTTGTCGCCGTTCCAGAAGGACGTGATGCCGGACTGCCCGTACATCGCGTCCATCGCCGGCGCGATGGACCCCGCGCCGCCCCGGATCGTGTAACCGAACTGGTTCTTGCCGGCGTCGGTCAGCTTCTCCGCCGCCTTGTAGAACGTCTCCCAGGTGGTGGGCGGTTCGAGGCCGGCGGCCGAGAACAGGTCCGTGCGGTACCAGAGGGTGCCGTTGTTGGTGGACGTCGGTACGGAGTACATGCCGTCCCGGCCGCCCGCCGCCTTGACACTGTCCACCAGGGCCGGGACGAGCTTGCCCTTGAGCGGGCCGTCGTCGATGCGCTGGTCGACCGGGTCCAGGACGTCGCGGACCACCAGGTTGGAGAGGTACGCCGTACCCACCCCGCCGACGTCGGGGAGCCCGCCGCCGTCGATCGCCGTGTCGTACTTCGCCTGGACCTGGTCGATCGGGATCCCGACGTACTTGATCTTGATGTCCGGGTTCTGCGACTCGAAGTCCTTGATGATCTGGGCCCAGATGTCCCTGCGCTCACCGGTGTTGTTGTCCCAGAGGGTGATCTCACCCTTGCCCGAGCCCTCGTGGCCGCTGCCGCTGCCGTCGTCGCCGCACGCCGTCGCCGTCAGGGCGAGTACGGCGGTCAGGGCCACGGCGGCGGAGGTCCTTCCTCTGCCGCCGGATGCCATGGGGTTCCTCATGTCAGGCTCTTCTCTCTCGTCTTTGAGTGGAGGGTGGAGGGTGTAGGTGGAGGGTGGAGTTCAGTGCCGCGTCGGCAGCGGGGTCCGGTGCGGCGCCCAGCCGTCCTGCCCCGCGAGATAGTCGGCGACCTGGTGGCGGGCCGCGTCGGCGTCCGTCATCTGCGGACGGTCCGGTGTGACGGCCGCTCCGGGACCGTAGGTGCGGTACTCGCCGAAGCGTGCTTCCTTCCACGGGAAGCCGCTCATGTCCGTCCACGGCGAGGACTTGATCGCCGCGGGCAGTTCGGTCTCCCGGATCAGCACCTGCCCGATCGCGTCCGGCTCGCCGCCCGGATGCCAGGGGCGGCCGAGGTGGAAGGAGTCGGCGGGGGCGTCGCTGACGATCCGGCTGCGGGTGATGAGGAAGCCGTACGGGTTGCCCTTCCACGTCGAAGGGGCCGTGACATAGCCGTTGTTGGTGGCGGAGCCCCGGCTGAGCGCCCGGATCAGGGAGCGTTCGATGACGGTGGTGGCCCGTCCGTAGATGAAGTCGACATCGCCCTCGATATAACTGTCACGGAGGTAGACCCGGCTGATCCGGGTCAGTTGGGGGCTGTCCGTCATCAGGGTGTCCTGGTTGCCCAGGAAGGCGGTGTTCTCGAAGACGATCCGGTCGCCGGTCGTCTTCATCGCCAGCGCCTGCTCGCTGTTCAGCTCGTGGGCCGCCTCGTCGAAGTCGTTGACGAAGGTCAGGTTGCGGGCGGTGACGTCGTCGGCGGCGATCAGCACCGTGGCGCTGCCGCTCGAACCGCCGTACTCGTTGGGGGTGTCGTAGACGATCACCGTCTTCGACCGGTCGCTCCCCGTGCCCCGGAAGTCCAGCAGGGGCTTGGTCGCGGGCACCCTGACCTGCTCCCGGTAGGTACCGGGAGCGATCGCCACGGTGATCCGGCCGTCGTTGCCCGCGGGGACGGCGTCCACCGCCGACTGCACGGTCCGGTAGGCGGCCGGCACGTCGAGCACGGTGTCCTTGCCGAGCGACGCCCGCGGCCCCGCGTACTTCTTCACCAGCGCGGGCACGGCCGCCGCCGGGTCCAGCCGGTAGGGGTAGAAGTCGCGCGGCCGGAAGGCGGTGCCCCACGCGTCCCGGCGGCCCGTCGTGCCCCGGAGGATCGAGCCGCGCTGCACCAACTCGGCGGTGGCGTCGGCCTGGTAGGGGTGCTGGACGTCCTGGTAGAAGCTGTTCTCGATCACCATCTTCGTCCGGCCGCGCGCCCAGTTGCCGTAACTCCACACCGGATCGCCGTCGGCGACCTGCGCCGAGAGGTAGTTGTTGTAGAGATGGGCGTAGGCGCAGTTGTCGGCGGACGGGTTGCGCTGCTTCGTCCCGCTGAACCAGTTGTGGTCGATGGTGATCTGGGTCTTCGCGTTCTCGGTCCAGCCGATCCCGAACGCCTTGTTGTGGTCGTCGAAGCGGTTGTACGAGACGGTGATGTACTCGCTGTCCTTGCGGATGTCGAGCAGTCCGTCCCCCATGCGCGTGAACCGGTTGTGGTCGATCCAGACATGGTGGACGGAGTCCATCTGGATGCCGTCGAAGTCCTGGGTCTTGCCGTCCCAGTCGCCCTCGACGTACGAGTCCCTGATGGTGAGGTTCCGGATGATCACGTTGTGGGTGCCGGGCCGCAGATGCAGCTCCCCGTGGACGATCTCACCGGCCGTCCCGACCCCGATGATCGTCTTGTCGGAGGCGACGACGACCTCCGAGCCGAACGGCTCGACCTCGATCGCCCCGGCGACCCGGATGACGTACGGCTCGGCCGCGCCCGCGTAGCGGACCAGGTCGGCCTGGGTCCGTACGGTGACGACCCGGCCGCCCCGCCCGCCCGTGGTGGAGCCCGCGAGGGAGGCGAAGCCGTGCGGCTCGTCGGAGACGCGGTCCTGGACCCGGCCGGAGGCGTCGGGGGAGGGCGCACCGGAGACGGCGGCGGGCGCCGCGACGGCGGGGGCCGCGACGACCCCCGCGAACAGGGTGAGCAGGGCGGACGCGAAGGCGGCTGCCCCGGTGCGAAAGCGCTTGCGGCGGTGCGTCATGTGCGGCTCTCTCCTCACGGGCGTGCGTCGGAAGGCGGAACGTGCGGGATGTGCGGGTGGTCCTGGGCGGCTGTGCGGGACGTGCGGGGTGCGGGGTGTGCGGGTGGTCCTAGGCGGTCGTGCGGAACGTGGAGAAGACGGCTGTCCCGGCCGGTCCCTCCCCGTCGGCGGGCGCCGTGGCGAACAGCCCCAGCAGCGCGCCCACCCAGCGCCAGGGCGTGGCCGCGAAGACCTGCCCCGAGGGGCGGAAGCCGTCCCCCGTGTCGGCGGCGAACCGGCACCGCGCGCCGGGGCCGACCTCGATCCGCAGCGTGGCGCGCGCCCCGGGCGCCGGGCGCGGGGCGGCGGCGTCCCGTTCACGCGGTGCGCCCGTCTCGGCGAAGCGGTGCACCAGGGCCACCGAGCCGTCCGTACCGCGTTCGAGACCGATCCAGGAGAAGGCGTCACCGAGCACGACCAGACCGGCTTTCGCGCCGGACCCGGCGGACTCCAGACGGAGCGCGACGGTCACGGTGAACGTCTCGGCGGGCAGCCGCTGCACCAGCACGCCGGGGAGCAGGCGCGGATCGTGCGCGTCCGCCGTCCGCAGACAGGCCAGCCGCAGTCCGTCACCGTCGTGCGGGAGCGTCCGGCCGGGGCGCGGGTTCGCCGTCCACTGCCACTGCGGTCCGTGGTGGCCGCCGGGGAAGTCGTCGTCGGAGGCGGGCGCCCGTACCGCCGGCGGCGGCACATGCGCGGGGACGGCGGGCTTCGGGTGGACGGCGACGGGCTCACCGCCGGCCCCGACGACCGGCCAGCCGTCGTCGCCCCAGCGCAGCGGCTGGAGGTGGACGACCCGTCCGTACGCGCCGCGCTCCTGGAAGTGCAGGAACCAGTCGTCGTCGCCGGTGGCGCCCGTCACCCAGGCGCCCTGATGCGGTCCGTTGATCTCCGTACGCCCCTGGGCGAGGACGATCCTCTCCTCGTACGGTCCGAAGAACTCCCGTGCGCGGAAGGCCCCTTGCCAGCCGGTGGCAACGCCCCCGGCGGGCGCCAGGATCCAGAACCAGCCGTCGCGCAGGTGGAGCTTGGGCCCCTCCAGGGTGAACCAGCCGGGCAGCAGATCCCCGTCCACCACCGTCCTGCCCTCGTCGAGCAGTTCCCGTCCGTCGGGGCTCATCCGGTGTCCGGTCAGCCGGTTCTTCACCCCCGACCGGGACTTGGCCCAGGCGTGCACCAGATACGCCTCGCCGGTCTCCTCGTCCCACAGCGGGCAGGCGTCGATCAGCCCCTTGCCCGCCTTCAGCAGGTACGGCGCGCTCCAAGGTCCGGTGATGTCAGGGGCGTTGACCTGGAAGACGCCATGGTCCGGGTCGCCCCAGAAGATCCAGAACCGGCCGTCGTGGTGCCGGAGCGCGGGCGCCCACACCCCGCAGTCGTGCCGGGGCGCGGCGAACGCCTCGGCGGGCTCCAGCCGCTCCAACGCATGCCCCACCAAAGTCCAGTTGACGAGATCGCGGGAGTGCAGCAGCGGCAGTCCCGGCACCCGGCCGAAGCTGGAGGCGGTGAGGTAGTAGTCGTCCCCGACCCGGATCGCGTCCGGGTCGGACCAGTCGGAGGCCAGTACCGGGTTGCGGTACGTCCCGTCGCCGAGGTCGGCGGTCCACGGCCGGTTCATGCCGCCACCGCCTTGCGGGCCAGGGCCGCCGCGTCCTGATGGCCGAGCCGGCCGTCCGCGACGACCGTGACGATCCGCCGCGAGAGGCTGCCGCCCGCGGCCAGCGGCAGCCGCCGGCCCCAGGCCAGCGAGGAACCCACCCCGGGGTACTGGCCGGTGCGGACGAACCAGGGGTCCTGCCGGGTCTCCTCGTTGGCCCCGGCGAAGACCAGCGTCCACTCCCGTCCGGCGAGCGCCAGCCACTCCGCGGTGGTCCCGTGCACCGCCGCCTCCCCGGTCGCGGTCCGGGTGAACACCTCGGGCTCCGGATCGGCGGCGTCCCCCTTCGGGGCGCGCCAGAAGAAGCCGCCGTACCCCGCACCCGGCCGCCCGTTGGTGGCCGGGCTGCCGAACGAGAGGTCCCCGCCGGACACATTGGTCAGCGCCGAGGTGAAGTCGAGCGCCCAGGCCCCCGCGGAGAGCGCCAGCACACTGATCGTGCGCCGCTCCTTGAGGAGTTCACGCCCTTCCCGCGTCCAGGACAGCTCCTGCACACAGCCGTCCGGGTCGCGCAGCAGCCAGCCGGTGTGTTCCTGCGCGCCGTGGTTGTCGAGCGCCACCGGACCCTGGTCGCGTACGTAGGTACGCCCGCCCCAGAAGTTGACACCGGACACGTCCGGTACGGCCATCGACACCCCGAGGTGGTGTGCGTGGTCCGCGGGGCGCAGCTCGGTGACGGTGACACCGCCGAGGGTCCGTACGGGATGCAGGTACGGGCGCGGCGCGAGCGCCGCGGGCAGCGCCGCGGGACGGTGGTGGTACCCGGCCACCGGGCGGGCGTCGCACCGCAGTGTGGTGACCGCCGGGGCCCGGGAGACCTGTGGCTCGCTCATCGGGGGTGCACCTCCGTCGGCGGCGCGGCCCAGTCCGCGCCCAGTTCGGAAAAGGTCGAGAGGGTGTCCGCGCTCGCCGCGACCAGCGCGTCGATGCCCTTGACGACCCGGCGCGGTGCCTTCCCGCCCGGTTCGACGTACCAGGTGCCGGGCGGCAGCGGCGCGGGCAGCGGGCCGGTCCTGATGGCCTCGACGATCCGCATGAAGGCGCCGGTGCGCGGCGCGGGCACGAGCAGTTCCGTACCGTCCCGCAGGTGCGCGACCAGGTTCTCCAGCAGATCCGTACGGCCGTGGACGGTCCCGGACCGGTCCGCGGAGCCGTTGGTGTCCCCGCCCGTACCGCTGTCCGCGCCGCCGTCCGCGCGCTCCACCAGGACCCGGTCCTCCTTGTACCAGAAGGTGATCCGGCCCTGGCTGCCGTGCACCACGACGTACGGCTCCCCGGCCCGCTCCGCGCAGAGCGTGACGGCGACCGTGATCCGGGTGCCCCGGGCGGTCCGTACCCGCAGACAGCTCGTGTCGTCGGCCTCGATGTCGTTGGCCCGGAACTGCTCCAGCTCGATCTCGGCGATGTCCTCGGCCCGTTCGCTGCCGTCGAGGCGCAGCGCGGTCGCCACGGCGTGCGCGAGCGGGTTGGTGAGGACCCCGTCCACGACGTCCCGCCCGTTCAGCGAGCGCCGTCCGGCCCAGGGCACCCGGCGGTAGTACGCGTCGTCGCGCACCCACGCCCCGGCCGCGCCGATCCCGCGTACGGTACCGATCGCGCCGTCGGCGACGAGGCGGCCGATGGCGTCGAGGGCGTGCGAGCCGAGCGACTGGAAACCGACCTGGCAGGCGGTGCCCCGCCCGGCCAGCCCGGCGAGCAGCCGCTCGTACTCCCCGTACGAGGGTGTGGTCGGCTTCTCCAGCAGGGTGTGCACCCCGTGGTCGGCCGCGACGAGCGCGAGTTCGGTGTGCGTGTGGATGGGGGTGCACAGCACGGCGATCCGCGCGCCCGTCCGCTCCAGCAGCCCGGCGAAGTCGTCGGACTGCTCGGGGGCACCGAAGCCGGCCAGCTCCTCCTCGGTCAGCGGTTCCAGCTCGCAGATACCCACGAGCCGTACCAGACCGGCCTGTTCGAGCCGACGGATGTTGACCAGGTGGGTACGGCCGTGACCGCGCGCCCCGGCCAGGACGACGGGCAGCGGGCCCCGCGACGGGGCGACGGGGTGGCTCATCCCTTCACCGCCCCCGCGCTGAAGCCGCTGATCAGCCACTTCTGGATGAAGGCGAAGACGATGACCACCGGCACGGCGGAGATCACACCGCCCGCGGCCAGCGCGCCGAAGTCCACACTGTCCGAGCCGATGAGGGTGGAGAGACCGACCGGGATCGTCTGCTTGTCCTGTTCCATCAGGAACATCAGCGCGAAGAGGAAGTGGTTCCAGCTGTGCACGAAGGCGAAGGAACCCACGGCGATCAGACCCGGCCGCAGCATCGGCAGCACGACGATCCGGAACGCCTGGAGCCGTGAGCAGCCGTCCACCCACGCCGCCTCCTCCAGGGAGTACGGGACGTTCTTGATGAAGCCGCTGATCAGGATGATGGAGAGCGGGAGCTGGAAGACCGTCTCCGCGATGACCACGCTCACGGGGGAGTTGATGAGCTGGAGGTTCTTGAAGATCTGGAAGAGCGGCACCAGCATCAGCGCGCCCGGGATGAACTGCGAGCAGAGCAGCGCCAGCATGAAGCCCTGCTTGATACGGAAGTCGAAGCGGGCCAGGGCGTATCCGCCGGCCAGCGCGACCCCCGTCGTACAGATCAGGGTGAAGACGCCGATCAGCGCGCTGTTCTGGAAGAAGACGGAGAAGCTGCGCTCGTTCCAGACCTTCTCGAAGTGGTCGAAGGTCATCGGCCAGGGCACCAGCGAGGTGGACCCGGCGGGCCGCAGCGAGAACAGCACCATCCAGTAGAACGGCACGAGGGTGAAGAGGAGGTAGAGGCCGAGCGGCAGATAGATCTGCCACCGGGGGACCTCGTCGAAGCGTCGCTCGCGGCGCCGGCGACGCGTCGGCGGCGGCACGGGGCCGTCCCCCGCGGACACGTCGCTCAGCCCCTTCTCGGCGAGGGCGGTGGTCACTTGTGATCGCCTCCGAACTTGCTCAGGCGCAGATAGAGAATCGAGCAGAAGAGGAGGATCGCGAAGGCGACGGTGGTCAGCGCGGTGGCGTAGCCGAAGTCGTGTGCCTCGAACCCGGTGACCGCGACGTACAGCGGCAGTGTGGTGGTGACACCGGCGGGTCCGCCCTTGGTGAGGGTGAGCAGCAGGTCCACGTTGTTGAACTCCCACACCGCCCTGAGCAGGGTGGAGAGAATGATCGCGTCCCTGAGGTGGGGCAGTGTGATGTGTGTGAACTGCTGGAACCGGTTGGCTCCGTCCACCGACGCGGCCTCGTACAGATCCCCCGGGATGGACTGGAGGTCCGCCAGGATGAGGATCGCGAAGAACGGTACGCCGCGCCAGAGTTCGGCGAGCACGGCCGCCCAGAAGACGGTGCCGGTGTCGGAGAGCACGGAGGAGCCGTACTCGCCGATGCCCGCGTCCGCGAGGTAACGCCCCACGCCGGTCGAGGGGTTGTAGAGCAGCAGCCAGATGGTGGTGGTCAGGACGCCGGAGACCGCCCACGGCGAGAAGACCAGGGCGCGGGCCGCGGCCCGGCCCAGGAACGTCTGGTTGACCAGCAGCGCCAGCACCAGGCCGAAGGCCAGTTGCAGGCTGACCTCGGTGACGACCCACTTGCCGCTGAAGATCAGGCTGTCCCAGAACAGCGGGTCGTCGGTGAAGATCCGCCGGAAGTTGTCGAACCCCGCGAAACCGTTCCGCCACGGCTTGGTGGCGTTGTAGTTCTGGAGGCTGTAGTAGAAGACGCTGAGCATCGGATAGGCGATGAAGCCCACCATCAGCAGCCCGGCGGGGGCGATCAGCAGATAGGGGAGGCGGCGTGGTGTCGCTCCGGTACGGCGTACCGGCTTACGGGGCCGGGGGGCCTGGGGCGGCGCCCCTGAGTCCTGCGCCACAGCAGAGGCCATGACTTGCTTCTCCGTTCGGTGGGTGAAGCGCTTCGCAGACCGGGTCCGGCGGAGCGGGCCCGGCGGTGTGCGGGGAGGGTCGCGCGGGGCGACGTGGTGGCGGATCCTCAGCCGACGTACGGGTCGGGCACCTCGCCCGGCCTGGCGAGGAAGGCGAAGTCGCAGCCGGTGTCGGCCTGCGTGATCTGCTCGTCGTAGAGGGCGCCGTAACCGCGCTGGTAGCGGGGCTCGGGCGCGGTCCATCCGGCCCGGCGCCGCGCCAGCTCCTCGTCGTCCACGTGCAGATGGAGGCTGCGGGCCGCGACGTCGAGGGTGATGAGGTCGCCGGAGCGGACCAGGGCGAGCGGCCCGCCGACGTACGACTCGGGCGCGATGTGCAGCACACACGCGCCGTAACTCGTGCCGCTCATCCGGGCGTCGGAGAGCCGCACCATGTCCCGTACGCCCTGCTTGAGCAGGTAGTCGGGGATCGGCAGCATCCCGTACTCGGGCATCCCGGGGCCGCCCTTGGGCCCGGAGTTGCGCAGCACCAGCACATGGTCGGGGGTGATCGCGAGCGCCGGGTCGTTGATGGTGCGCTGCATGGTGCGGTAGTCGTCGAAGACCACGGCGGGGCCGGTGTGTTCGAGGAGTTCCGGCTCGGCGGCGATGTGTTTGATGACGGCGCCGTCGGGGCAGAGATTGCCTCGCAGCACCGCCACCCCGCCCTCGGACGCGAGCGGCTTCTCCCGGGGGCGGATCACCTCCGGATTGTGGACGAGCGCACCCGCGAGCTGTTCCCGCAGTGTGGTGTGGGCGACGGTCGGCCGGTCCAGGTGCAGCACATCGGTGAGCCGGCTCAGGAACGCGGGCAGTCCGCCCGCGAAGTGGAAGTCCTCCATCAGGTACTGGCCGCCCGGCCGGAGGTTCGCGAGCACCGGGACGGTCCTGGCGATCCGGTCGAAGTCGTCGAGGGTGAGCCGCAGTCCCGAGCGGCCCGCCATCGCGATGAGATGGATCACCGCGTTGGTGGAGCCGCCCAGCGCGAGCACCGTGGCGACCGCGTCCTCGTACGCCTCCCGGGTCAGCAGCTTCGACAGCCGCAGTCCGCTGCCGACCAGCTCGACGATCCGCCGCCCGGCGGCGGCGGCCATCCGGTCGTGCCCGGAGTCGACGGCCGGGATCGAGGACGCCCCCGGCATCGTCACCCCGAGCGCCTCGGCGGCGGCGGCCAGGGTGGAGGCGGTGCCCATCGTCATACAGGTGCCGGGGGAGCGGGCGAGACCGTTCTCCAGCTCCGCCATCTCGGCGTCGCCGATCAGCCCGGCCCGCTTGTCGTCCCAGTACTTCCACATGTCCGTGCCGGAGCCGAGGACCTCGTCGCGCCAGTGCCCCGGCAGCATCGGCCCGGCCGGGACGAACACGGCCGGCAGATCCACACTCGCCGCGCCCATCAGCAGCGCGGGCGTCGACTTGTCGCAGCCGCCCAGCAGCACCGCGCCGTCGACGGGGTACGAGCGCAGCAGCTCCTCCGTCTCCATCGCGAGCATGTTGCGGTAGAGCATCGGCGTCGGCTTCTGGAACGTCTCGGAGAGCGTCGAGACGGGGAACTCCAGCGGGAAACCGCCCGCCTGCCACACCCCGCGCTTCACCGCCTGGGCGCGGTCCCGCAGATGGACATGGCACGGGTTGATGTCCGACCAGGTGTTGAGGATCGCGACGACCGGCTTGCCCAGATGCTCCTCGGGGAGGTAGCCGAGCTGGCGGGTGCGGGCGCGGTGGCTGAACGAGCGGAGCCCGTCCGTCCCCCACCACTGGTGGCTGCGCAACTCCTCGGGGCGCACGGCGGTTTCCTCCCCGGCCGTCTCCGCAGCCGTCTCCGCAGCCGTCTCCGCGGCCGTCTCTCCGGCCGTGGGCCGGGGGGCGCGGGTCATATCGCCCACCCCGCGACCAGGGACGCGACCGCCGACCGCTGCTCCTCGGGCAGCGCCCGGCTCGGCGGGCGGATGTCGCGCCGGCACAGTCCGAGCGCGGCCAGCGCCTCCTTGACCACCGTCACGTTGTCGGCGGACTGGCGCGCGGCCCGCAGCTCCTCGAAGGGCCTGATCTGCTCCCAGACCTTCATGGCGCCCGCGTAGTCCCCGGCGCGCAGCGCCTCCAGCATCCCCAGCGAGACGGCGGGGGCGACATTGACCAGACCGGAGGTGAAGCCGGTCGCGCCGCCCGCGAAGTAGGAGGGGGCGTACAGCTCGGCGAGGCCCGCGACCCACACGAAGCGCTCCAGACCCGCGTCGCGGGCGAAGGCGGCGAACCGCGCGGCGTCCGGCACCGCGTACTTGGCGCCGATGACATTGGGGCACAGCTCCCCGAGTCTGGCCAGGGTCTCGCCGCCGAGCAGCGGATTGCGGATGTACGGGACGACGCCCAGCTCCGGTACGGCGTCGGCGATCGCGCGGTGGTAGTCGATCCAGCCGTCCTGCGAGACATAGGGGTGGACGGGCTGGTGGACCATCACCATCCCGGCGCCCACGGCGCGCGCGTGTCGGGCCGCGGCCACGGCGGTGGGCACGTCGAGACCGATGCCGACGAGGATCGCGGCCTCGCCCGCGGCCTCCTCGACGGTCAGCTCCGTGACGGCGCGGCGCTCGTCGGGGCCGAGTGCGTAGTACTCGCCGGTGTTGCCGTTCGGGGTGAGGGTACGGACGCCGCCGTCGAGCAGCCGGCGGAGCAGGGCGCGGTGCGCCACCGTGTCGACGGTGCCCTCGGCGGTGAACGGGGTCACGGGGATCGCCACGACATCGGCGAGCGCGTCCCGCGACGATGTGAGATCAGGGCTCTTCATGCGTGGTCTCTCCTTCGGGGAACGCCCGGTGCAGGAACGAGGCGATGTGGTCGTGGAGGGCGCCGGCCGCGCCGTCGATGTCACCGGCGAGGGCGAGCCGCAGGATCTCGCGGTGCTCGCCCGCCTCCCGCTCCCAGGACGGGACGGCGGCCCAGGCCACCGTGGAGACGAGGGCGGCCTGGTCGCGCACCTCGTCGAGCATCCTGGCCAGCAGCGGATTGCCGCAGGGCAGATAGAGCGAGCGGTGGAACTCCCGGTTGGCCAGGGAGCGTTCGGCCTGGTCGGCGGCGCCGTCGGCGCGGAGCAGGGCCTCCCGCGCGGGCTCCAGCGAGGCGCCCCGGCCCAGGGAGCGCCGGAGCGCCGCCGGTTCCAGGAGCAGCCGTACGTCGTAGACCTCGTGGGCCATCGCGGCGTCGACCGTGCGGACGGTGGCGCCCTTGTACTGGCTCATGACGACCAGACCGGTGCCGGCCAGGGTCTTGAGCGCTTCCCGCACCGGTGTCTTCGACACCCCGAACCGCGCGGCCAGTTCGGTCTCTACCAGGGCCTGACCTGGACTGAGCCCGCCGGTGAGGATGGCGTGCTTGATCGCTTCCTGGACGTACTGGGTGCGGGAGGGGATCGGACTCGGGGCGAAGGCCATGGGCGCTCTCAGATCTCGCGTCTCATATATGACGTACGAAGTACGACGCGATGAAGCTAGAGGGGTGTTTCATGTTTCGTCAATGCTTCCGACGGAAGAAGAAAGCGCTTCGACAGATGTCGTCCGAACCATTGACGTACGGCTCTCAGGTCCTTAATTTCTAGCGGCAAGCGCTTACCTAAAACGATTCAATTCGGAGTGAGGGGCGAGCTATGCCTACGTCGGGGAGCGTCGACAGACGCGGCCTGCTCAAGATCGCGGGTGGCTCACTGGCCGCACTCGGCCTGACCGCGGCGGGTTGTGGCTCCGGAAGTGGATCGAGCGGTGGGAACGTCACCATCCGGTACGCCTGGTGGGGATCCGAGGACCGTGCGAAGCGCATCAACAGGACGATCGCGCTCTTCGAGGAGAAGTACCCGAAGATCAAGGTCAAGACGGACTTCCAGCCCTATCTGGACTTCTGGAAGAAGTTCAACACCCAAGCCTCCGGCGGCAATCCGCCCGACGTCTTCCAGAACGCCGTCGGCTTCCTGCGCAAGTACGACCAGAAGAACGTGCTGCTCGACCTGAAGCAGCAGGTGTCGGCGGGCAACCTCAGCATGGACGGCTTCCGGGCCGGTCTGGCCGGCTTCGGCGAGGTCGACGGCAAGCTCCTCGGAGTGCCGGTCGGCAGCAACTCCATGGCGCTGGTCATCGACGAGAAGGTGTACGAGAAGGCGGGCGTCGCCCCGAAGCCGGGGTGGACCTGGGACGACTTCGACGCCGCGATGCGCAGGATCCGCGACACCCAGGGCATGGCGGGCGACAGCGGGATGTACGGCGTCATGTACCTCTACGACCTCTACCTCCGCCAGAACGGCAAGGCGTTCTTCACCGCCGACGGGCTCGGGTTCACCGAGACCGACCTCACCCAGTGGTGGACCAAGGCGTACGACGGGGTGAAGTCGGGCGTCTACACCGACCCGAAGAAGATCGCGCAGATCAAGCCCAAGTCCGCGGTGGCCGCCGAACTCGCCGCCGGGGAGTTCACCTGGGACAACTTCACGGTCCGCTACACCGCCGAGGGCAAGAGCGCCTACGGCCTCGCCCCGATCCCCACGACCGACGGGAAGAAGACCGGCCAGTACCTCGGCTCGCTGATGCTGAGCGGCTCCCGGCGGACCAAGCACCCCAAGGAAGTGGCCCAGTTCATCGACTTCATGGTGCACGAGCCGGAGGTCGCCAAGATCATGGGCTACGACCGGGGGGTCCCCACGACCACCGCGCAGTACGAGGCGTTCAAACCCACCGACGAGGTGAACCGGCAGATCGCCGCGTACGAGCAGCAGCTCGTCGACACCGGTGTGCTGGAGCCCATCACCCCGCACCCGGCCGGCGCGGATGTCGCCGAGTCGGCCTTCCTGCGGATCGCCGAGGAACTCGCCCTGGGCAAGCGGCCGGTGGACGACGCGGTGAAGCAGTTCTTCACCGAGTCGAACACGGCGCTCGGCGCCTGATGGGACCCACGGCGGTGAGCGAGGAGGCCGCCGCGGCGGAGCCCCGTACCCCGGGCGCGTCCCCCCTGGCCGGCCGGCACCGCCCCGGACCCCCCGCCGCCGGACGGCGGGGCCGCCGGGAGAACCTGGCCGGCCTGCTCTTCATGTCCCCCTGGATCGCGGGCTTCCTGATCCTCACCGCGGGGCCGATGATCGCCTCGCTCTACTTCGCCTTCACCGACTACAACCTCTTCGACGCCCCCCGGTGGATCGGGCTCGACAACTTCACCGAGATGTTCGGGGACGCCCGCTGGCGCCACTCGGTCTCCCTCACGCTCTGGTACGTGGTCGTCGGCACCCCGCTCAAACTGGCGGCGGCGCTCGGGGTCGCCCTGCTGCTCAGCCAGAAACGCCGCGGACAGGGCTTCTACCGGGCCGCGTTCTACGCCCCGTCCCTGATCGGGGCGAGCGTCTCCATCGCCATCGTCTGGCGGGCGATCTTCTCGGACGACGCCGTGGTCGACCGGGGCCAGCGGCTCTTCGGCCTGTCGGCGGGCGGCTGGGTCGGCGACCCCGACATGATCGTGTACAGCCTGGTGGCGCTCACCGTCTGGCAGTTCGGCGCGCCCATGGTGATCTTCCTCGCCGGACTGAAGCAGGTGCCGGTCTCGCTCCACGAGGCGGCGGAGGTCGACGGCGCGGGACCGCTGCGCCGGTTCTGGAACATCACCCTGCCGATGATCTCGCCGGTGCTCTTCTTCAACGTCCTGCTGGAGACGATCCACTCGTTCCAGATCTTCGGCTCCGCCTACATCCTCGGCGGCGCGGGCGGCACCTGCGGACCGGCCGACGGCACGCTCGTCTACACCTGTTACCTCTACATCCAGGGCTTCGAGAACAGCCGGATGGGGATGGCCTCGGCCATGGCCTGGATGCTGCTGCTCGCGGTCGGACTGGTGACCGCGGTGCTGTTCCGGTCCCAGAAACACTGGGTGCACTACGAGGAGGCGGCCCGATGAGCACACCGCGTACGCGCCCGGCCCCGGGGCCGCCCGTACCGGCGTCCGGACCGCGTCCCGACCCGGTGGCCGCGGCGCGGACGGCCTTCCGCCGCCGCGGCGCCGGCTCGCTGGCCTGGCATCTCGGCTCGCTGGCCGTCCTCGCGGTCGTCCTGTACCCGGTGGTCTGGGTGATCGGCGGTTCGTTCAAGCCGAACGACCAGATCGTGGGGAGCCTGGACCTCTTCCCGGTGGACCCCATCACCGAGAACTACACCCGGCTCGCCGACGGCATCGCCGACATCCCGATCTCCACGTTCTTCGTCAACTCGACGGTGCTGGCGCTGGGTTCGGTGGCCGGGGTGCTGATCTCGTGCTCGCTGGCGGCGTACGCCTTCGCCCGGATCCGGTTCGCGGGGCGCAATCTGCTCTTCGCGCTCATGATCGGGACGCTGCTGCTGCCGTACCACGTGCTGCTGATCCCGCAGTACGTGCTCTTCCAGAAGCTCGAACTCATCAACACCTACACGCCGTTGCTGCTGGGCAAGTATCTGGCCACGGACGCCTTCTTCGTCTTCCTGATGATGCAGTTCATGCGGAACCTGCCGAAGGAACTGGACGAGGCGGCGCGGCTGGACGGCTGTGGACACGCGCGGATCTACTGGTCGATCGTGCTGCCGCTGTGCCGGCCCGCCCTGATCACCAGCGCCATCTTCACCTTCATCAACGCCTGGAACGACTTCATGGGCCCGCTGATCTATCTCAACGAGCCCGAGAAGTACACCGTTTCGCTCGGGCTGAAGATGTTCGTGGACCAGGACGGGGTCGCCAACTACGGCGGCATGATCGCGATGTCGCTCATCGCCCTGCTGCCCGTGCTGCTCTTCTTCCTGGCGTTCCAGCGCTATCTGATCGACGGCATGGCGACCTCCGGACTGAAGGGCTGAGCCGCTGCGATGAGCCAGAGTGTCCACCTCGCCGAGGAGCGGGCCGAGCGGCGCCGTACGGCCCGCCAGGACTCCCGCCTCCTGCGGGCGTTCACCGTCTTCGCCGAGGCCCTGCTCACCGGTGTGTGGATCGCGCTGGCCTCGCTGCCGCTGCTCACCTTCCCCGCGGCGTTCGCCGCCGGCGCCGGGCATCTGCGCCGGGTGCTGGACCACGAGCCCGCCACCCGGCGGGAGTTCCTGGCGGATCTGCGCTCCGCCGTCCGGCGCGGCTGGCTCGTCGCGGCGGCCGGCTGGGCCGCCCTCTGGCTGCTGTGGGCGGACCTCACCGTCGTACGCGCCGGGCTGCCCGGCGGCGCCTTCGCGGGCACGGTCGGGGTGCTCGCCTTCCTCGGTGTGTGCGTCGCCGGACTGCGCGCCGCCGCGTGCTGGCGGCCCGGAGCGTCCTGGCGGGCCCTGCTGCGCGCGGCGGCCCGCCGGACCCTCGCCGACCCCGCCGGGTCGCTGCTGCTGGTCTGCGGTCTCGCCGTGGTACCGGCCTCGGCGTGGTTCGCGACGCCGCTGGCGGCGCCCGCGCTCGGCGTGGTGACGGCCGCGGCGCTGGCCGTGGAGCGCCGCCACCGTACCGGCTGACGCCGCGGCGCACCCGCGCCCGCCCGGCGCCGGCGCGCGTCGCGCATATGTCATGTGCATGTAAATTCCGAGGAAGGACTGCCCATGTCACCGATCCCCCGCAGGTCCCTGCTCCAGGCCGCCGCCGTCGCGGGCGCGGCCACCCGGTTCAGTTGGGCGCTCGGCGGGAAGCAGGCCCACGCGGCCTCCGCCTCCGCCGCCGCGGCCGACGCCCCCGTCACGGTCCGCTGGCTGGAGGACGAGGGACCCGGTGCCGCGCCCGGCTCCACCTTCGGTGTGCCGTGGCCGCGCGGCGCCCACCCCGCCGGTACGGCGTTCGCCCTGGCCACCACGGACGGCGAGGCGGTCCCCGTACAGACCTGGCCCACCGCCTACTGGCCCGACGGCTCCCTCAAATGGACGGCCCACGCCGTGGGCATCGGGTCCACGGGCACCGTCGCCGCCGCCGACCGCTTCACCCTCACCGCGGGCCCGCCCGCCGCCCCGGCGCGGAAGGTCACCGTCACCGAGACCCGGCGGAAGATCACCGTCGACACCGGTGTCGTCAAGGCCGTCATCCGCCGCGACGGCGACCAGCTCGTCGAGTCCCTGACCCGGGGCACCACCCGGATCGCCACCGACGGCCGGCTCGTACTGCTGCGCCAGGGCGAACTCGACGAGAGCGACGCCGGCAGCGCCAAGTGGGAGCGGTTCGACGGCGAGACCGGCGCCGCCGAGGTGGAACAGGACGGGCCCGTCAGGGCGGTGGTCCGTATCGACGGCACCCACCGCCGGGGCGGTCGCCGCCTGCTGCCCTTCAGCGTACGGCTCTACTTCTACGCCGGCGCCGACTCCTTCCGTATGGTCCACACCATCACCTACGACGGCGAGCAGACCCCGGGCCGCACCAAGGGCGACTTCATCCGCGGCCTCGGCGTCCGCTTCTCCGTGCCGATGCGCGACGCCGCGTACGACCGCCACATCCGGGTCGCCGGCGAGGGCAGGGGCTTCCTCACCGAGGCCGTCCAGGGCATCACCGGGCTGCGCCGTGACCCGGGCGCCGCCGTCCGGGCCGCGCAGGTCAAGGGCGAGAAGCTGCCCGATCCGGCGACCTGGGACCAGCGGGTCACCACCCGGCTCGGGTACATCCCCACCTGGGGCGACTACACGCTCTCCCAGCTCTCCGCCGACGGCTTCACCCTGCGCAAGCGCACCAAGCCCGGCCACGGCTGGATCACGGCGGGCGGCGGTGGCCGGGCGTCCGGCTTCGGTTACGTCGGCGGGGCGAGCGGCGGACTCTCCTTCGGGCTGCGGGACTTCTGGCAGAAGCACCCCGCGCAGCTCGACATCCGGGGCGCGGCGGGCGACGAGGCCGAGGTCACCCTCTGGCTCTGGTCGCCCGAGGCCCGCCCCATGGACCTGCGCTTCTACCACGACGGCATGGACCAGGACACCTACCCCGAACAGATCGAGGGCCTCAACATCACGTACGAGGACTACGAGCCCGGCTTCGGCACCCCGTACGGCATCGCCCGCACCAGCGAGCTGATGTTCTGGGCCAACGCGGCCACCCCCACCGCCGCCGGACTCGTCGCCCAGTCCCAGGCCGTCCGCACCCCGCCGCAGCTCGCGACCACCGCCGAAGTCCTCAGCCGGGCCGGGGTGTTCGGCGGGCTCTTCGCCCCCGTCGACCGCTCGGATCCCGCGAAGGCGGAGATCGAGGACCAGCTCGACTTCCTCTTCACGTACTACCAGGAGCAGGTCGAGCAGCGCCGCTGGTACGGCTTCTGGGACTACGGCGACTTCATGCACAGCTACGACGAGAACCGCCACCAGTGGCGGTACGACGTCGGCGGCTACGCCTGGGACAACTCCGAGCTCTCGCCCGACCTCTGGCTCTGGTACGCCTATCTCCGCTCGGGCCGCTCCGACATCTTCCGCTTCGCCGAGGCGCTGACCCGGCACACCGGCGAGGTCGACGTCTACCACCTCGGCCGGTGGGCGGGCCTCGGCACCCGCCACGGCGTCCAGCACTACGCGGACAGCGCCAAGCAGCAGCGCATCTCCACCGCCGTCTACCGCCGCCCGTACTACTTCCTCACGGCGGACGAACGGGTCGGCGACCTGATGCGCGCCCAGGTCGACTCCGACGAGACCTTCCTCGTCCTCGACCCCATCCGCAAGATCCGCACCGAACCGTACGAGCCCGACCGCAACGCCCTGTCGATCGGCTTCGGCACCGACTGGAGCGGGCTCGCGGCGGGCTGGCTCACGGAGTGGGAGCGCCGGGGCCCGCAGGCCGCCAAGGCCGAGGCACGGCTGCGCTCCACCATGTCGACGATCGCCGCGCAGCCCAACGGCTTCGTGCAGGGCTCGGGCCTCTACGACCTGGACACCGGGAAGTTCGCGGTCGCCGCCACACCCGTGGTCAGCGTCTCCCACCTCTCCGCGATGTTCGGGCTGGTCGAGATGTGCGCGGAGCTGATCGCCCTCATCGACCTGCCGGAGTTCGAGGACGCCTGGCTGGACTACTGCCGCTACTTCAACGCGACCAAGGCCGAACAGCGCGAACGGTACGGCTCCGACTTCGGCAGCCTGCTCCTCTTCCAGGGCCACTCGCGTCAGGACGCCTACGCGGCGGCCCGGTCGGGCGACGCGCGACTGGCGGCGCGCGCCTGGCAGAAGTTCTACGACAGCGACGCGTACACCTCGGCGATGGTCTGGGACAAGAAGCGCATCGAGGGCCCGGACGTGCTCGAACCGGGCTGGGAGAACCTGCGGATCAACAGCAACGAGACGGCCCTCTTCGGGCTGGCGGCGATCCAGAACCTGGCCCTGGTGGGCGACAGCATCCCGAAGAAGTAGCCGAGGGGAGAGGGACACCATGGACACGGAACGCGCACGGGGAAAGAGACGCCGGGCCCTCGCCCGGCACACCGGAGCGGTGGCGCTGGCGGCCCTCACCGTGGCGACGGCCCTGTCGTCCCCCGCGCAGGCCCGCCCGCCACGCCTGCCCGCCGGGTGCGCGGGCACCTCCCCGGTGGTCTGCCACTTCGACGTCCCACCGGGTACGTACGCGGTGTCGGCGCTGCTCGGCGGCGCCACCGCGGGCTCCACCGGGGTCTCGGCGGAGACCCGCCGTACGATGCTGGCCGGGACGGCGACCGCGGCGGGGCGGACCGTACGGCGGGGCTTTACCGTCGACGTACGCGAACCCGAGGGCGAACCCACGGGACCCGGCGGCAGCCCCGGACTCGACCTGCGCTTCGACGGCGCGGCGCCCCTCCTGGCGGGGCTCCGGGTCACCCCGGCGCCCCGGACGCCCCAGCTCCTGCTGGCCGGTGACTCGACCGTCTGCGACCAGGCGGGCGAACCGTACACCGGATGGGGCCAGCAGCTCCCGCAGTACCTCCGCGGTGGCATCGCGGTCGCCAACTACGCCGATTCGGGGGAGGGTTCGCAGTCCTTCCTGGACACGCCCGCGCTCTTCCCCGCGGTCGAGGCCCGGGTGGGCCGCGGCGACCTGGTCCTGGTCCAGCTCGCGCACAACGACAAACAGACCCCGGCCGACGTCTACCGGGCCAACCTCACGGAGATGACCGACCGGGTACGGGCACGCGGCGGCCGGCCCGTCCTGGTCACCCCGATCGTCCGCCGCTGGTTCAACGCCGACGGGACCCTCGACAACGGCACCGCCCTCAACGTGAACGGCCTGGGCGTCGACCTCCCCGCCGAGATGCGCGCGCTCGCGAGGGACCGGCGGATCCCCCTCGTCGACCTCACGGCGCTCACCAAGCACCGGGTGGAGGAGCTGGGCCCCGAGGCGTCCAAGGCGCTCTTCCTCCACGACGAGAAACGCGACAACACGCACACCTCGGTCAGGGGAGCGACGGAGTTCGCCGCCCTGGTCCTCGGGGAGCTGCGCGCGCTGCGGCTGATCCCGGACCGGGTGGTGCGCTGACGGCCCGCCCGCGGGTCCGCGCGGATACCCGACAGAAGGTGTCGGGTATCCGCGCCATCATCGTGGTGACGCCGCTGCCTCGGGCGTCGGCACGACGGTGGTACGTGGACACGGAAGGACACACATGTCAGCAACGCTGGACGGCAAGGTCGCACTCGTCGCGGGAGCGACCCGGGGGGCCGGACGCGGCATCGCGGTGGAACTCGGCGCGGCGGGCGCCACGGTCTACGTGACCGGCCGCAGCACCCGGAAGCAACGCTCGGAGTACGACCGCCCCGAGACCGTCGAGGACACCGCCGACCTCGTCACCGAGGCGGGCGGCCACGGCATCGCCGTCCCGACCGACCATCTGGAGCCGGTGCAGGTCCGCGCGCTGGTGGACCGGATCGCGGCCGAACAGGGCCGGCTCGACCTGCTCGTCAACGACATCTGGGGCGGCGAGAACCTCTTCGAGTGGGAGGTGCCCGTCTGGGAGCACGACCTCGACAACGGGCTGCGGCTGCTCCGGCTCGCGGTGGAGACCCACGCGATCACCAGCCACCACGCGCTGCCCCTGCTGCTGCGCTCCGGATGCGGCCTGGTGGTCGAGATGACCGACGGCACCGCCGAGTACAACCGCGACACCTACCGGAACTCCTTCTTCTACGACATCGCCAAGGCCGCGGTCCTGCGGATGGCCTTCGCGCTCGGCCACGAGCTGGGATCACGCGGCGGTACGGCGGTGGCCCTGACGCCCGGGTGGATGCGTTCGGAGATCATGCTGGACCAGTTCGGGGTGGCCGAGGCGGCGTGGCGCGACGCCCTGGAGCGCGAACCGCACTTCTGCATCTCGGAGAGCCCGCGCTACGTGGGGCGGGCCGTGGCCGCGCTGGCGGCGGACCCCCGGGTGAGCCGGTGGAACGGGCAGTCGCTGTCGAGCGGCGGGCTCGCGCGGGAGTACGGCTTCACGGACCTCGACGGCAGCCGGCCGGACGCCTGGCGCTACCTCGTCGAGGTGCAGGACGCCGACCAGCCCGCCGACGCGAGCGGATACCGCTGAGCGGATCCCCGGGGCCGGCGGTGAGGTCGGCCCCGGGGTCGGCTGTGGGGGGCGACGGTGCGGTGGGCCGTGC
>NZ_JBHZDA010000108.1:0-24216 GCF_042755665.1 Streptomyces sp. NPDC059142 | reverse complement strand
ACCTCGGGACCGGCCCTCGCTCCGCGCTTCGGTTACTTCTGCGCCGTTGACTCCCGCGCCGGTGACGGCGGGGCGTCTACTGCATGACGGCCATGGCCAGCGCGCGGCGGGCGCGCAGGGACACGCGCTCGGCACGACGCTGCATACGCCGCGCGGCGACCAGGCGCACGGCCCGGCGTTCCGCGTCGGCTTCACGCATGCGTTCGTTCATATGCGCGCGAGCCAGGGCTTCTGGAATGAGTTGCATCTCGCGGGTCCTGTTCTGACGCGAGTCGTTCGCGCCCATGGTGGTGACAACTGGGGTGGCGGAGCCGGAGGGCTCGCTCAGGGAAGAGGTCATCGGAGCCTGCTTCTGGGGATCGTGCGTGAAGGGACGGTCGATCGTGCCGACGGCGTTCATGCCGTGACCGGGTTCTTGCGCGGACGGCCACGCGGCCGCTTGCGGGCCACGACGACTCCCTGGACGAAGAGTTCGCCACCCCAGACGCCCCACGGCTCACGCCGCTCCTTGGCGCCGGCGAGGCATGCCTCGATCAGCGGGCAGGTGCCGCAGAGCGCCTTGGCGTACTCGACATCGGCCGGGGACTCGGCGAAGAAGACCTCCGGGTCGTAGGCACGACAGGGAACGGGTACGCCGAGGTTCTCGATGGCGTCGTCGAGCGCGGTGAGCGCGGTGAGCGGGGTCAAGGTGGAGTCCTCCGTGGGGACGGGCGGGGAGATCGATGCGGAAGGCGGTACGGACGGGGCGTGCGCTTCGAGTTGCACGGGTTTTGTTCCTCGTCTGGTCGGTCCGGCCTGGTTGGCCAGTTGTCGGCTTGGTACCGGTGGTGCGTGTCCCGAGGCCCCTTCGCTCCGGCTGTCCCGTTCGGGACAAACAGAAGGGCCGCGGATCCCGGGTGGGGTTCCGCGGCCCTGAAGGCGCCGGCCTGATCGTCGATCAGGCTGGATCACTCCAGGGTTCGAGCCCACGGAAGGCCCACATCAGGTGATGCTGCGTCTGCTGCTTCGTTTCGGCACCGGTCGCCGCAAAGGCAGCGCCATAGGCATTGCCTGCTGCTACTCCTGCTTCCAGTGCCTTGGTCGGTCGCTCATCGCGGACGATGACGGACCGCTCGCGGGTCGGCAGACCCGAGAGACCGGCGGGCTTGACGGCGCTGGCGCCGGGCAGTCCACTGGCGATGAGTTCGGTGCGGGAGAAGCCGAGCGAGCATGCGGAGACGACCGAGAGATCGGTCATTTTGACGGTGCTGGTGGAGCTGTAGTCGATGCTGATCACTGGAATCGCCTCCTCTCGGCGTCTCAAGGACAGGTCCTGGGACCCGTCATACGTATTGTGGGCAAGTGCTGCTTGACAAGTAGAGCACGGGGACCGGGCTTCGGAGAAGCCCGCCGTTCCGTGGTTAAGAACCTATGGGGATTCCCCGCACGGGCGCAAACTATTTTTTCGACGAGTTCGACTCAGTCGTCGACTTCCTCGCCCACACCTTCCTCACCTGCGCAGATGGCCAGCACATCGGCTCCGAAGCGATCCAGTTTCCGGACTCCGACCCCGGGGATGCCCGTCAGCTCGCCCGCACTGCCCGGCACGGCCTCGGCGATCGCCATCAACGTCTTGTCGGTGAACACGCAGTACGCGGGCTGTCCGATGCGCCGGGCCTGACCGGCGCGCCAGTCCCGCAGCCGCTCGTACAGCCCCTCGTCCATGTCGGAGGGGCACTCCTCGCACCGCATGAGCTTCATCTCACCGGCGTCCGTGAGCGTCCTGCCGCACACCCGGCAGCGGGCCGGGCCGCGGCGTTTGCGCCGCGTGACACCACCGGCCGCTTCGCCGGTGGCGCCGCCCCGCTCGACGGAGCCGCCCGCCCCGGCAGCTCCGCCGCGGGCTCCGGGCGCCGTGGAGCCCGGACGCAGGCCGTTCAGGAAGCGGGTGACCCTCCGGGAGGCCCGGCCCCCCGGAGAGCGGGAGAGCGACCAGGAGAGATGGAGATGGAGCCGCGCACGGGTGACCCCCACGTAGAGCAGCCGGCGCTCCTCCTCGATCTGCTCGTCCGTCTTGGCGTAGGTGATCGGCATCATCCCTTCGGTGAGGCCGACCAGGAACACCGCGTCCCACTCCAGGCCCTTCGCGGCGTGCAGCGAGGCGAGCGTGACGCCCTGCACCGTGGGGGCGTGCTGGGCGGCGGCGCGCTCGTCCAGCTCGGTGACGAGGTCGGCGAGGGTCGCGGACGGCTTGGCCCGGACGAAGTCCTCGGCGAGCCGGACGAGCGCGGCCAGCGACTCCCAGCGGTCCCGGACCGCACCCGACCCGGCCGGGGGCTCGGTGGTCCACCCCTTGGTGGAGAGCACGGCCCGCACCTGCGAGGGCAGCTCCACCACATCGTCCAGCAGCGCGTCGTTGCCCCCGAAGCGGGCGGCGCCGCGCAGGGCGGCGCCCGCCTCCCGTACCTCCTGGCGCTCGAAGAACCGCTCGGCGCCCCGGAGCTGGTAGGGCACGCCCGCGTCGGCGAGGGCCTGTTCGTACACCTCCGACTGCGCGTTGATGCGGTACAGCACCGCGATCTCGCCGGCCGGGACGCCCGCCGCGATCAGGTCGCGGATCCGGCGGGCGGTGCCCTCGGCCTCGGCCGGTTCGTCCGCGTACTCCGTGCAGAGCGGTTCGGGGCCGGGGTCGCGCTGCGAGATCAGCTCCAGGCGGTGCTCGGCGGCCCGGCCGCGCGCCTGGCCCAGCAGACCGTTGGCGAGATGGACGACCTGCGGGGTGGAGCGGTAGTCGCGGACGAGCTTGACGACGGTGGCGCTCGGGTGGCGGGTACGGAAGTTGAGCAGATGGTCGGGGGTGGCTCCGGTGAAGGAGTAGATCGTCTGGCTGGCGTCCCCGACGACGCACAGGTCGTCCCGGTCACCGAGCCAGAGGTCGAGCAGCCGCTGCTGGAGCGGGCTGACGTCCTGGTACTCGTCCACCACGAAGTGCTGGTACTGGCGGCGGACCTGGTCCGCGATGTCGTGCCGGTCCTGGAGGACACCGACCGTGAGGAGCAGCACGTCCTCGAAGTCGATCACCGAGCGCTCGCGCTTGAGCTGTTCGTACATCCCGTAGATCTGGCCGATCTCAGCCGCGTCGCGCGGGGCGTCGCGGTGGGACTTGGCGACGGCCGCCGGATAGTCGGCGGGCACGGTCTGGGTGACCTTCGCCCACTCGATCTCGCCGGTGACGTCCCGCAGCTCGTTGCGGTCGAGCCGGACCCGGCAGCGCGCGGCGGCCTCCGCGACGAGCTGGACCTTGCGGTCGAGCAGCCGCGGCAGCGTGCCGCCGACTGCCTTGGGCCAGAAGAACTGGAGCTGGCGCAGCGCCGCCGCGTGGAACGTCCGCGCCTGCACACCGCCCGCGCCGAGCTGCCGCAGCCGGCCGCGCATCTCGCCCGCGGCGCGGTTGGTGAAGGTGACGGCGAGGACGCTGGCGGGCTGGAGTATGCCCGCGCGCACCCCGTACGCGATCCGGTGGGTGATCGCGCGGGTCTTGCCCGTGCCGGCCCCGGCCAGCACGCACACGGGGCCGTGCAGGGCCGTCGCGACCTCGCGCTGCTCGGGGTCGAGCCCGTCGAGCACCGCGTCGGCGTCGCGCGGCGGGGCCACGATCTGGCCGCCGCCGGATTCCGCCGGGAACAGTGGGGAGTGCGTTGCTGCTGTCACCCCGCCATGCTGCCAGGTCCCCCGGGACGGGTGCGGCGGTTGTCCACAGGGGCGCCGCATCGGTCGTACCGGTCCGATCATCACCGGCCGACGTGGACGTGGACACGGTGCCGGGGCGAGGCGACGGGGCGGGAGCGGGGGCGAGCGCGGGAATGGTCGCCGGGTCCGTTACGTTCAGGAGTTTGCGGGCGACGTACCGGTACGACGGACGACGCATCCAGCGAGACAAGAGGAGTGCGAGACCATGCCGGGCACTGTGACGATGTACAGCACCACGTGGTGCGGATACTGCCGTCGGCTCAAGGGCCAGATGGACCGCGAGGGCATCGCGTACACGGAGATCAACATCGAGCACGACCCGGAGTCGGCGGCGTTCGTCGAGAAGGCGAACGGCGGCAACCAGACCGTCCCGACGGTGCTCTTCCCCGACGGTTCGACGCTGACGAACCCCACCGGGGCCCTGGACAACCCCAGCCTCGGCCCCTGAGGGCCGCCCCTCGGGGGCCCCGCCCCGCCCCCACGAAACCCCCGCCGCACCGGGGCCGGCGGGGGTTTGGTCGTCGGCTCGGCGTCGGCGCGTCGCTCAGTGCAGCGCCTCGCTCAGCGCAGTGCAGGGCCTCGCTCAGCGCAGTGCAATGGCTCGCTCAGTGCAGCGGCTTCGGGAGCGGCTTGCCGTACCAGAGTTCGACCAGCCGCGCGGCGATCGAGATGCCCAGCGGGGGCAGGATCTCGCCCGTCTCGATGGCGGTCCGCAGGTCCTCGCGGGAGAACCAGCGCGCCTCCTCGATCTCCTCGCCGTCCACCGTGATCTCCGACGAGGTGGCGCGGGCCATGAAGCCCAGCATCAGGCTCGACGGGAAGGGCCAGGGCTGGCTGGCGATGTACTCGACCTCGCCGACGGTGACGCCCGCCTCCTCGAAGACCTCACGGGCCACGGACTGCTCGATCGACTCACCGGGCTCGACGAAGCCCGCGAGGGTGGAGAAGCGGCCCTCGGGCCAGTGCACCTGCCGGCCCAGCAGCGCCCGGTCCTCCTCGTCCGTGACCAGCATGATCACCGCGGGGTCGGTCCGCGGGTAGTGCTCGGCGCCGCACGCCTGGCAGCGCCGGATGTGGCCGGCCGCGGCGATCACCGTACGTTCGCCGCAGCGGGAGCAGAAGCGGTGCAGTCGCTGCCAGTTCTCCAGCGCCACGGCGTGCACCATCAGCCCCGCGTCGCGCGCGGAGAGCAGGAGACCGGCCTCGCGCAGCCCCGCGGGCCGCGCCGACTGGTCCATCCGTCCGGGGAGCGAGTCCTTCTGGAGCGCGAAGTAGCGTACGCCGTCCCCGTCCGTGCCGAGGAAGTAGCGGTGGGTCTCGGTGAGGGGTGCCTCGAAGGACGGGGTCATGACCAGTTCGGTCCGCCCGTCGGAGGTGTCGTCGATCAGCACCTGACCGCCGGACACCACGAAGACCCTGGTCGTCGGGTGGCTCCAGGCCGCCGCAAGCCACGCCTCGTCGAGGCGGTGGTGCGCCGCGCGGTCGATGCCGCTGTGCGCGGTCAGGCCGATGGGCTGGTGTGCGGTGGCGTCACTGCTGATGGTGCTCACAGGTTCTTTCTACTCCCCCGGGGTGATGTGGGTGTCTGGTCAGCGGAGTGGTCGGTGGGACGGCGGGTGCGGGTGCGGGTGCGGGTGCGGGTGCGGGTGCGAGTGCGAGTGCGGGGGTCGGCGGGTGGCGGGCGTACGGGTGGGCGCGGGGGTCAGTGCGGGGTGGCGGCGAGGTCGCCCCACAGGTAGGCGGTGGTCTCCACGCCCTTGAGGAGCAGGTCGATCTCGACCTTCTCGTCGGGCGCGTGCCAGCCGTCGGACGGAACGGAGATACCCAGGAACAGTACGGGCGCCCCCAGCACGTCCTGGAGATCGGCCGCGGGACCCGAGCCGCCCTCGCGGGTGAAGCGGATCTTCTGTCCGAAGGCCCGGGTCATGGCGCGGACGACCGACCGGAGCGCCGGGTGGTCCAGCGGGGTCAGACAGGGCCGGGTGGCCGCGCCGAAGCTGATCCTGTGCCGGATCCCGGCGGGGATCCGTGCCTCGACCCAGGATCGCACGGACCGCTCCACCTGGTCCGGGTCCTGCCCGGCGACCAGCCGGAACGAGAGCTTGAGCTGGGCGGAGGACGGGATGATCGTCTTGCCGCCGGGGCCCTGGTACCCGCCGCCGATGCCGTTGACCTCCGCGGTGGGGCGCGCCCAGACGCGCTCCAGCGTGGAGTAGCCGGCCTCGCCGAGGGTGCCGTGGGAGGCGGCCGTGCGCAGCCACTCCGTCTCGTCGAAGGGCAGCTCCGCGATGAGGGCGCGCTCGGCGTCGCCGAGCGCGGCGACACCGTCGTAGAAGCCGGGGATCGTGACGCGTTCGTCCGCGTCGTGCAGCGCCGCGACAAGGCGGGCGGCGACGGTGGCCGGGTTGGGGACGGCGCCCCCGAAGGAGCCGGAGTGGATGTCCTGGTCCGGGCCGAACAGCTCGATCTCGCAGTCGGCGAGGCCGCGCATGCCGGTGCAGACGGTCGGGGTGTCCTCGGACCACATGCCCGTGTCCGAGACGATCACCACATCGGCGGCGAGGCGCTCGGCGTGCCGCTCGGTGAGGGCGCGGAAGTGCGGGGAGCCCGACTCCTCCTCGCCCTCGATCAGCAGCTTCAGATGGACGGCGGGGGTGGTGCGGCCGGTGGCGGCGAGGTGGGCGCGCACACCGAGTGTGTGGAAGAACACCTGGCCCTTGTCGTCGGCGGCGCCCCGTCCGTACATCCTGCCGTCCCGGACGACCGGCTCGAAGGGGTCGGTGTGCCAGCCGTCCTCGCGGGCGGCGGGCTGCACGTCGTGGTGGCCGTAGACCAGCACGGTCGGGGCGTCCCGGTCCTCGGAGGGCCACTCGGCGAAGACGGCGGGGGCGCCGGGGGTGTCCCAGATCTCGGTGACCGGGAAGCCGGTCTCCTTGAGTTTGGCGGCGAGCCAGTCGGCACTGCGCCGCACGTCAGCGTCGTGGTCGGGCTGGGCGGATACGGAGGGGATGCGCAGCCAGTCGGCGAGGTCGTCGAGGAAGGCCGCGCGGTGGGTCTGGATGTACGTACGGACGACGCTGTCCGGGGTGTCGCTCATGGCATCGAGCCTAACGGGCCCGGCGGGCTGTCTCGTCTGCCTGTCGCCAGGACCGCCCGTGCGCGGGTGTGCCGGGATCGCCCTCACCGCCTTCCCCGCCGTAGGGGGCGTCCGTGGTGAGGATCCGTTCCAGCTCGGGTCGGCCGGGGAGCCGGTCGGGGCGGACGGCCTCCCCGGTCCGTACGTAGAGGAAGGTGACCTTCACCGCCTCGGGCGGCAGACCGTGCTGCTCGGCCCACGCGAGGCGGTAGACGGCGAGCTGGAGGGGGTCGGCGGTGCGGGTCCGGCCGGTCTTCCAGTCGACGATCTCGTACGTGTACGGGTGCGTCCCGCTGCCCGAGCCGGAGTCGCAGCCGGTATCTGCGCCGGAGTCGGAGTCGGCCTCTGTCACGGGGGTGCGGTAGACGGCGTCGATACGGCCGCGGATCACCCGGCCCGCGAGGGTGAGCTGGAACGGCTCCTCCACGCGGTACGGCGTGCGCCGGGCGTACGGGGTGCGCTCGAAGGCTTCCTTGAGGGCGGCGAGGTCGCGTTCGTCCGCGATCTCCGGCTCGTCCTCGTACCCCCCGGGCAGCTCGTCGGGGCCGAGCATCGGGAGCGGCAGCTCCTCGAACCGCGACTCCACCCAGGCGTGGAACCGGGTACCCCGGCGCGCGGCGGGCTGCGGGGGCCGGGGCATGGGCCGGGCCAGTTCCTGGGCGAAGGCGTCGGGGTCGGCGGCGAGCCGCAGAAGCTGGGAGGCGGAGAGCGACGGCGGTACGGGGACGTCGCGGACGGTGGCGCGGGCGCGGGCGAGTTCACCGGCGAGGGCGTCGAGGTCCCGGTCCCAGGAGGCGAGGGTACGGATCTCCTCGGGGGTCGGCCCCTCCGCGAGCGGGCGCCGGGGCGCCGGGACGGACGGGTGGGACGGGACGGACTGGGTGGACGGAAGGGAAGGGGCGGAGGGGTTGGAAGAGGCGGAGGCGTTGGACGGGGCAGCCGGCGTGGCCGGGCCGGACGGAACGGGCGCGGTGGGCTCGGCGGCGGGCGGCGGGGGGTCCTGCGGTCCCCGGGGGGCCTGGGGCTCCGCGGTGTCCCAGGCGTCCCAGTCGGACAGGTCGTGGTCGGGGGCGTCGGGGTCGAGGGGGTCGACGAGGTCGTCCCAGAGGTCCGGGCCGTCCGGGCCGTCCTGGGCGTCCGGGCCGTTCACGACGTCCGGGGCGTTCACGACGTCCGGGGCGTCTGGGGCGTCGGCCTCGTCCGAAGGAGGCGGGTGGTCCAGGTCGTCCCAGAGGTCCTGGGCACCCGCGTCGTCCCGTACCGGCTCCACCGGGGTCTCGGCCGTCCCGGCGGCCTCGGTGGAGCGCAGCTCCTCCAGATAGGCCAGCACCGTGTCCGCGGCCTCCCTGCGGCGGGCCAGGGACTCCGCGTCCAGCGGGAGCGGCCAGGGGTGCGGGGTGGTCTCCGCCGCGAGGGACGGGTTCTCCTCCGTCTCCTCCGGTTCGTCCGCCCATGCCTCGATCTCGCCGTACCCCGCCGCGCAGTGCGCGTACAACGCGTGGAGGAAGTCCGACGGGCCCCGCGTCCGCTTCTGGGTGGGTCCCCACCAGTGGCCGGAGCCGAGCAGCAGGGAGCGCGGGCGGGTGAAGGTGACGTAACCGAGGCGCAGCTCCTCGGTGTGCTGATGCGCCTTCAGGTCCTCCTTGAACGCCTTGATCCCCTTCGCGTCCCAGGAGGTGATCGCCGGGAGGGTCGGCGCGTCCCCGCGCAGCGCGTGCGGTAGGACCTTCGGCTGGGCCGTCCAGGCTTCGCGCGCCTTGGTGTTCGGGAACTGTCCGGTGACCAGCCCGGGGACGGCGACGACGTCCCACTCCAGCCCCTTGGACTTGTGGGCGGTGAGCACCTTGACGGTGTTCTCGCCGCCGGGGAGCGCGTTGTCCAGGCCCTTCTCGTACTGCGCGGCCGTACGGAGGAACGCCAGGAACGCCAGCAGTCCCGCCTCCCCGTCGAGGGCGGCGAAGGAGGCCGCCGTGTCGAGAAAGTTGCTCAGGGTCTCCCGGCGGCGGGCGGCCAGGGCGTGCGGGGACGCGGAGAGTTCGACTTCGAGGCCGGTGGTGGCCAGGACGCGGTGGAGCACGTCCATCAGCGGGTCGGCCAGGGAGCGGCGCAGGTCGCGCAGTTCGGTGGCGAGGCGGGCGAAGCGGACGCGGGCGGCGGCGGAGAAGGGCAGGTGGTCGGCGGGGGCCCCGGCGGGCTCCAGGAACGTGTCGAGGGCGTCCGCCAGGGAGATCACCTCGGCGGGGTCCGTGCCCTCGACGGCCGCGGCCAGCCGGGCGTCGGTGTCGTCCTCGGCGCCCTCGGCGGGGCCGCGGTGGACGAGGAGCCTGGCCCGGCGGCCGAGCAGCGCCAGGTCGCGCGGGCCGATGCGCCAGCGCGGGCCGGTGAGGAGCCGTACGAGGGAGGCGTTGGCGCCGGGGTCCTGGAGCACTTCGCACATGGCGACGAGGTCCGCCACCTCGGGGAGGTGCAGGAGCCCCGACAGACCGACGACCTCGACGGGGACGTCCCGGGCGACCAGCGCGCCCTGGATCTCGGGGAAGTCCCCCGCCGTACGGCAGAGCACGGCGATCTCGCCGGGTTCCTTGCCCGTACGGACGAGGTGGGCGATGGAGTCGGCGAGCCAGTCGATCTCCTCGGCGTGCGTCGGGAGCAGGGCGCAGCGTACGGAACCGTCGCGTTCGGCGCCGGGGGCCGGGCGCAGCGCCTCGACGCCTTCGTGCATGGCGCGCAGGGGCTCCGCGAGGCCGTTGGCGAGGTCGAGGAGCCGGCCGCCGCTGCGGCGGTTCTCGCTGAGGGAGAAGCGGGCGGCGGGTGTGCCGTCGGCGTGGGGGAAGTGGTCGGGGAAGTCGTCGAGGTTGGCCACGGAGGCGCCGCGCCAGCCGTAGATCGCCTGGCAGGGGTCGCCGACGGCGGTCACCGCGTGTCCGGTGCCGCCGCCGAAGAGCCCGGAGAGCAGGAGCCGCTGGGCGACGGAGGTGTCCTGGTACTCGTCGAGGAGGACGACCCGGAACTCGTCCCTCAGCAGGGCGCCGACCTCGGTGCGGGTGGTGGCGAGTTCGGCGGAGAGGGCGATCTGGTCGCCGAAGTCGAGGAGGTCGCGGGCGCTCTTGGCGGCGCGGTAGCGGCCGACGAGGTCGAGCAGTTCGCCCCGGGCGACGGCGGCCTCGGGGACCTTGCGCAGGTCGGCGTTGGAGAGCCGCACGCCGTCGAGGGCGCGCAGCAGCTCCGTGTCGTACGAACCGAGCCGGCCCGGCGGGACGAGGTGTTCCGCCAGCTCGGCGTCGAGGGCGAGCAGATCGCTGACCAGGGCGGGGAGCGTCTTGGTCAGGGCGGGGTACGGGCCGGGCGCCTCCCGCAGGACGCGGGCGGCGAGCTGGAAGCGGGTGGCGTCGGCGAGGAGCCGGGCGGTGGGCTCCAGTCCGATGCGCAGCCCGTGGTCGGTGAGCAGCCGGCCGGCGAAGGCGTGGTACGTGGAGATGCGCGGCTCGCCCGGAGGGTCGGCGCTCCCCGGCGCCGTGGGGTGGGGGCCGGACGCCTGATGGCCCGGGAAGATCATGTCGGGGTCGGTGACGCCGGCCCTGACGAGCGCCTTGCGGACGCGCTCGGCCAGCTCGCCCGCGGCCTTGTTGGTGAACGTGAGTCCGAGGACCTGCTCGGGCGCGACCTGGCCGCTGCCCACCAGCCAGACCACCCGGGCTGCCATCACCGTCGTCTTCCCCGACCCGGCTCCGGCCACGATGACCTGCGGGGCGGGCGGCGCGGTGACGCAGGCCATCTGCTCCGGGGTGAAGGGGATGCCCAGCAACTCCTTGAGCTGCTCGGGATCGGTGAGATGTACGGACACCTCAGGAAGGCTATCCGGCACCACTGACAGCGGGCCGCGGGCGGTCACGAGGACCGCTGCGCGGGCCGCGCCCCGCGCAGCGGCGGGGGCTCATGCGCTCATTCCACGACCTGGCGCCCCTCCGGCTGGGCGCTGCACGAGGCGCGGAACGCGCAGTGGCCGCAGTGCTGGCCGGTGGTCGGGGTGAAGCGTTCGTCGAGTACGCGGCCGGCCGCCGTGGTGAGCAGTTCGCCCACCCACTCCCCCGTGAGGGGTTCCTGCGCCTGGATCCTGGGGAGCGCGTCGCCGCCCTCCTTCCGGGGCGCGGGCTGGCGGAGCTGGACGAGTTCGGCGCCGCCCGGTTCGGGGCGGTGACCGTCGAAGACCTCGTCCAGGGCGCCCTCGCGGACCGCGAGCTGGTAGACGGCGAGCTGGGGGTGGTGGGCGACCTCGTCCTTGGAAGGGGCCTGTTTGCCGGTCTTGAAGTCGACGACATAGGCCCTCCCCTGCGCGTCCTGTTCGACGCGGTCCATGGAGCCCTTGATCCGTACCTCGTAGTCGCCCGCTTCCAGCGTCACGTCGAAGCCGTGCTCGGTGGCGGCGGGGGTGCGGCCGCCGCGGTCCGTGACATGCCAGTGCAGGAAGCGTTCGAGCGCCGCCCGCGCGTGCTCCTTCTCCTGCTGCGACTTCCAGGGCGCGTCGAAGGCGAGGGCGTCCCATACGGAGTCGAGGCGTTCCATGAGGACGGCGAGATCGGCGGGGGTACGGCCGGAGGCCACCTCGTCGGCGAGTACGTGGACGACGTTGCCGAACCCCTGGGCGGCGGTGGCGGGGGCGTCCGCCTTCACCTCGCGGCCCAGGAACCACTGGAGGGCGCAGGTGTTCGCCAACTGGTCCAGGGCGCTCCCGGAGAGCGCGACGGGCTGTTCCCGGTCGCGCAGGGGGACCGCGCTGCGGGTCGGCTCGTACAGGCCCCACCAGCGGTGCGGGTGGGCCGCGGGGACGAGCGCCTGGCCCTCCTCGTCGCCGAGGGCCGCGAGCCGCGCGAGGCGGCGGGCCGCGGCGTCGCGCAGCCCCGGGGAGGCGGCCGGGTCGACGGTGGTGGCGCGCAGTTCGGCGACGAGGGCGGCGACGGCGAGGGGGCGGCGCGGGCGGCCGGTGACGTCCTTGGGCTCGACGCCGAGTTCGGGGAGGAAGCGGGAGGGCTGGTCGCCGTCGTCGGCGGGGGCCTTGACGGCGGTGACGACGAGCCGGTCGCGGGCGCGGGTGGCCGCCACGTAGAAGAGGCGGCGCTCCTCCGTCAACAGGGCGCCCGGGGTGAGCGGTTCCGCGAGTCCGTCGCGGCCGATCCTGTCGGCCTCCAGGAGGGAGCCGCGGCGCCGCAGATCGGGCCAGAGCCCTTCCTGTACGCCCGCGACGACCACCAGGCCCCATTCGAGCCCCTTGGAGCGGTGCGCGGTCATCAGGCGAACGGCGTCGGGGCGTACGGCGCGGCGGCTGAGCGTGTCGGCGGCGATGTCCTGGGCGTCCAGTTCCTCCAGGAAGTTGAGCGCGCCCCGGCCGCCGGTGCGCTCCTCGGCGCGGGCGGCGGCGTCGAACAGGGCGCAGACGGCGTCGAGGTCCCGGTCGGCGTTACGGCCGCCGGGGCCGCCGCGCAGGGCGGAGCGTTCGAGCCGTCCAGGCCAGGGGGTGCCGTCCCACAGCTCCCAGAGCGCCTGCTCGGCGGTACCGCCACCGGCCAGCAGTTCGCGCGCCTTGCGCAGGAGCGCGCCGAGCCGCTGCGCGCCCCGGGCGTACGCGGGGTCGTGCGCCACCAGCCGCTCGGGCTCGGCGAGCGCGCGGGCGAGCAGCACGTCGGAGGCGGCCGGGATCCGGTTCCCGCCGGCCCGCTCCTCGTCGCGCAGGGCCCGGCCGAGGCGGCGCAGATCGGCGGCGTCCATGCCGCCGAGGGGCGAGGTGAGAAGGGTGAGCGCGGTCTCCACGTCGAGCCAGGCGGAGACGGCGGCACCGGAAGTGGATCCGGGCGCCTCGGGGCCGGGCGCCTCGGGCTCGGACTCAGGCTCGGGCCTTTCGGGATCCGGCGCCTCGGGCTCGGGCCCTTCCGGCTCGGGTTCCGGATCCGGCTCGGGCTCCTGATCCGGCTCCCCCGGTGGTGTGATCGACGCCGCCGCCACCGCCCGCAGCGCCGTCAGCAGCGGGGCGACCGCCGGTTCGTGGCGCAGGGGGACGTCGTCGCCGTCGACCTCCAGGGGGACGCCCGCCGAGGTCAGGGCGCGGCGGATCGAGGGGATCGTGCGACCGCCCGCGCGGACCAGGACCGCCATGTCGTGCCAGGGCACGCCGTCCTCCAGGTGCGCGCGGCGCAGGATGTCGGCGACGTTGTCCAGCTCGGCCGACGGGGTCGGATAGGTGTACGTCTCGACCCGGCCGCCCTCCCGTACCGCCGACAGCTCCCGGTGGGCCCGTACCTGCTCGGCAGGCAGCCGGTTCAGCGGCATACGGCGCGTCAGCAGCCGGGTGGCCGCCAGGAGGCCCGCGCCGGAGCGGCGGGAGGTGATCAAGACCTCCACCGGCGCCGGGGTCCCGTCCCTACGGGGAAAGGCGTAGGGGAAATCGAGGATGCCGTTCACGTCGGCACCGCGGAAGGCGTAGATCGACTGGTCGGGATCGCCGAACGCGACCAGCGTGCGCCCCTCGCCCGCGAGGGCGCGCAGCAGCCGTACCTGCGCCGGGTCGGTGTCCTGGTACTCGTCGACGAAGACCGCGTCGTACCGCTCCCGCAGCTTCTCCGCGACCCCCGGGCGGTGGGCGAGCAGGACCGCGCGGTGCACCAGTTCCGCGTAGTCGAGCACCCCCTGCATGTCGAGGACGTCCAGGTACTCGGCGAGGAAGGACGCGGCGGCCGACCAGTCGGGGCGGCCCGTACGGCGGGCGAAGGCCGCCAGGGAGTGCGGGCCGAGGCCCAGTTCGCGGCTGCGGGCGAGCACCGCGCGCACCTCGTCGGCGAAGCCGCGCGTGGTCAGACAGGCGCGCAGCTCGTCGGGCCAGCGGACCCGCCCCCGGCCGTCGCGGGCCAGCTCGATCTCGCCCGCGAGGAGGTCGCGTACGGCGACGTCCTGCTCGGGCCCGGAGAGCAGCCGCAGCGGCTCCGTGAAGAGTTCGGCCTCCTGGTGCGCGCGGATCAGGGCGTAGCAGAACGAGTGGAAGGTGGTCGCCTGCGGGCCCCGGGCGCCGCCGAGCCGGACCGCCGTACGGTCGCGCAGCTCCACGGCGGCCTTGCGGCTGAAGGTGAGCACCAGGATCCGCTCGGGGTCGGCGCCCCGGGCGACACGCTCGGCCACCGACTCCACCAGCGTCGTCGTCTTGCCGGTGCCGGGGCCCGCCAGCACCAGCAGCGGCCCCGTCCGGTGGTCAACCACGGCGCGCTGCGCTGCGTCCAGCTCAGGGGGGTCCACCGGCACGGGCGGCGTACGCAGCAGCCGGTACGCGCCGGAGGGGCGCTGACGTGCCCGCCGCTGCGGGGAACGTCCGGTGGAAGAGGAGGAGCTCACGTGGTTTCGCCGGTCCTGGAGGGGGTGCTGGGGGTGACGGGGCTGGCCTGCGTGCGCGCGACGCCGGAGGCGCGTGGCACGCACGGAACGCGGGAGGCGCGTGCCGTCGACGCTACGCCGTCCGGTGCCCCGGACGCGTACGGTCCGGCGTGGCGTCCGTCGCAGACGCCGGTTCCGGCGCTGTCGCCGCTTCCGGCACGGTCGCCGGTTCCGGCACGCTCACCGCTTCCGGCACACTCACCGCTTCCGGCGCTGTCGCCCTCGGCGCCGCGCCCGCCCCTGCCCGCAGTACTGCGCGCGGGACCGTCGGCGGTACTGCCGGCGGGGCTCCGCCGGGCGCCGGGGTGTCATCCGTACGGCGGGGCGTCCGGTCGCGGGAGCGCCCGCCGTACGGCCCGATGGCGGAAGCTGTCACCTGTGAGCCACATCGTCCGCGTCCGGCGCCGGGTCCCGGCCCTCGCCGTCCCAGCGCGCCCGCCGCATGTCCAGGCGCGGCACATGGCCCTCGGCGCTGCGCGCGGCGTCGCGCAGCGGGGTGCCCTCCTCGCGGTAGTGGGCCAGGGCGCGCAGTTCGTGCCCCGGCAGCAGCACCCCGTCGGACCGGACCACCCGCCACCACGGCACCGCGGAGCCGTAGAGCGCCATGGCGCGGCCCACCTGGCGCGGTCCGCCGTCGCCGAGCCATTCGGCGACGTCCCCGTACGTCATGACGCGGCCCGGCGGGATCAGGTCGGCGACGTCCAGCACCCGCTCCGCGTAATCCGGCAGCTCGGACGGGACCGGCAGGTCAGGCGGGTCCGGCAGGTCGGCGGGCCGGGCTCCTTCTGGCTCCTTGCTCCTCATTCGGCCCATCCTGCCGCACACCACCGACATCCGCGGCGCCCCGGCCCCGCGCGCCGGATGCCCCCGCAATGCACCCTGATGCCCCCCTCTGTCGGATGCTCGTGCCACCATCATCCGGGCGGTGACTGGTGATACGAGACCAAGAAGAGACGGATTCGGCAGAGGAGGGGGCCGTGCAGCCTCCGGCGACGGCGAACACCTCCGGCGCTGAGCCGCGCCCCGACGCCGACGGAACCCCGTCGTCCGGCGAGGACACCGGCCACCACACCGGCAGGGACACCGGCCAGGACACCGGCAGGGACGACGCGCCGGGCGCGGGCCCCGCCACCGGCGACAGGACCGGCGAAGGAAACGAAAACGGCGGAGGAAGCGGAGACGGAGACGGCGACAACGGCGCCACCCGGGCCGACCGTGTCTCCGGTGACGAGCCGCTGCTCGCCGCCCGCGTGCACCGCCCCTCCGACCTGCTGCGGCTGCTCATCGGTGTACTGGCCATCGCCCTCGTCCTCGGCCTCTCCGCCTTCGCCCACGGCACCACCTCCGGCCTCGAACAGGACATCAGCAAGGGCACGGGCCAGGCACCCGACCTGATCGTCAAGCTGGCCGGCCTGGTCTCCAGCATCGCCGTCCTCCTCGTCCCGGTCGCGTTCGCCATCGAGCGGCTGATCAAACGCGACGGGCTGCGCATCGCGGACGGTGTCCTCGCCGCCGTACTCGCGCACGGCGTCACCCTCGCCACCGACCTCTGGGTGGCCAGAGCCGCGCCCGAGTCGATCACCGACGCGCTCACCCGGCCCCAGCTCGGCGCCGGGATCACCGACCCCGTCCACGGCTACCTCGCCCCCGTCATCGCCTATATGACGGCCGTGGGGATGGCGCGCAGACCCCGCTGGCGGGTGGTCCTGTGGGTGGTGCTGCTGCTCGACGCGTTCGCGATGCTGGTCGCCGGGTACACCACACCGTTCTCGATCATCCTGACCGTGCTGATCGGCTGGACCGTCGCGTACGGCACGCTCTACGCGGTCGGCTCGCCCAACGTACGGCCCACCGGCCAGACCCTGATGGCGGGCCTGCGCCATGTCGGCTTCCGCCCCGTGAACGCGATGCGCGCCGAGGACGCCGCCGACGCGTCCGAGCAGGGCGACCGGGGCCGGCGCTATCTGGTCACCCTGGAGGACGGCCCGCCCCTCGACGTCACGGTCGTCGACCGCGAACAGCAGGCCCAGGGGTTCTTCTACCGGGCCTGGCGTCAGCTCACGCTGCGCTCCATCACCACCCGCAGATCCATCCCCTCCCTGCGGCAGGCCCTCGAACAGGAGGCGCTGCTCGCGTACGCGGCCATCGCCGCCGGGGCCAACGCGCCCAAGCTGATCGCCACCTCCGAGCTGGGTCCCGACGCCGTCATGCTCGTGTACGAGCACCTCGGCGGCCGGTCGCTGGACTCGCTGCCGGACGAGGCGATCACCGACGAGCTGGTACGGGAGGCGTGGCGGCAGGTCAAGGCGCTCCAGTCGCGGCGCATCGCGCACCGCAGGCTCACCGGGGACGCCCTGCTGGTGGACCGTTCCGGCCAGGTGATCCTCACCGAGCTGCGCGGCGGCGAGATCGCGGCGGGCGATCTGGTGCTGCGGATGGACACCGCCCAGATGCTCACCACCATGGGGCTGCGCGTGGGCGCGGAGCGCTCGGTCGCCGCGGCGGTCGAGGTGCTCGGCCCCGACGCGATCGCGGACTGTCTGCCGCTGCTCCAGCCGATCGCGCTGAGCCGTTCCTCCCGCGCGACGCTGCGCCGGCTCGCCCGTGAGCGGTCGCAGCGCGAGCGCGAGGCGGTCCTCGCGGCCTCCGAGACGAACAAGCGCGCCAAGGCGGCGGAGGCCGCCGCCGTCGAGGGCGGCGCGGACCGCAAGGCCGTACGGAAGTCGCTGCGCGCCGAGAAGCAGGCCGAGAAGCGGGCCATAGACGAGGCGCTGGACGAGGCCCGCGAGGAGGATCTGCTCTCCCAGATGCGGCAGCAGGTGCTGCTGATCAGACCGCAGGCGCCGGTCGAGCCGGTCCGGCTGGAGCGGATCAAGCCGCGGACGCTGCTGAGCTTCATCGCCGGGGCCGTCGCCGGGTACTTCCTGCTCACCCAGCTCACCCAGGTCGACTTCTCCACCGTCGTGAGCGAGGCGCACTGGGGCTGGGTGCTCGCGGCGCTGGCGTTCTCGGCGCTCAGCTATGTGGCGGCGGCGATGAGCCTGCTCGGTTTCGTACCGGAGCGGGTGCCGTTCACGCGTACGGTCGCCGCACAGGTCGCCGGGTCCTTCGTGAAGGTCGTCGCCCCCGCCGCGGTCGGCGGGGTGGCGCTGAACACCCGCTTCCTCCAGCGCGCGGGGGTGCGCCCGGGGCTCGCGGTGGCGAGCGTCGGCGCGTCCCAGCTCTTCGGGCTAGGGGCGCACATCCTGCTGCTGCTCTCCTTCGGCTATCTCACCGGTACGGAGAAGACGGCGTCGCTCACCCCGTCCAGGACGGTGATCGCGGGGCTGCTGACCGTCGCCGTCCTGGTCCTGGTCGTGACCGCGATCCCGTTCCTGCGGAAGTTCGTCTCGACGCGGCTGCGCTCCCTGTTCGCCGGGGTGGTGCCGCGCATGCTGGACGTGCTCCAGCGGCCGCTGAAGCTGCTCACCGGCATCGGCGGGATGCTGCTGCTGACGGGCGTGTTCGTGATGTGCCTGGACGCCTCGATCCGGGCGTTCGACAACGGCAACCAGCAGCTCAGCTACGCGAGCATCGCGGTGGTCTTCCTCGCGGGCAACGCGCTGGGCTCGGCGGCGCCCACACCGGGCGGGGTCGGCGCGGTGGAGGGCGCGCTGACGCTGGGTCTGATCGCGGTCGGCCTGCCCAAGGAGGTGGCGGCGCCCGCGGTGCTGCTGTTCCGGCTGCTGACGCTCTGGCTGCCGGTGCTGCCGGGATGGCTGAGCTTCAGCCACCTCACGCGCAAGGGCTCCCTGTAGGGCGGCGGGCGCCCGGTGGACTCCACGGCGCCCCCGCCACGCGAAGCCCAGGACGTGTTCCACTGCGTCCCCGCCACATCAGGCCCCGGGCGTTGTTCCACCGCGTCCCCGCCACGCGACCAGGCCGTTGTGCCGCGCGCCCCGCCACCCGCATGGACCAAGGCCCCGCGCGGCGCGGCCGGGTCCGGCGCACGATGGGGCCATGCCACTCTCCCCCGTCCGGCGCTCCGCGGCCCTGGCCGCCGTCACCGCCGTCGCCCTGCTGGCCGCCTCCGGATGCTCCGACAGCGCCGGCTCCGACCGGGGGGACGGCTCGGACGCCGCCCTCGGCACCCCGGCCGGCGGAAACGCCCGGGCCACGAGCAGCCCCGGCGGCGACCTGGCCACCCAGCATCTGAACTGGAAGGCGTGCCCGGCCCCCGCGGCCTCCGAGGGCGGCGGTACGGCGCCCTCGCCGCTGCCCGGCGGCACACCATGGCAGTGCGCCACGATGAAGGCACCGCTCGACTACGCGAAACCGGGCGGCCCCACGATCGACCTCGCCCTCATCCGCGCCGAGGCGCGGGACACCAAGCACCGGATCGGCTCGCTCATCTTCAACTTCGGCGGCCCCGGCGGCTCCGGCGTCACCGGGCTGCCGTCCTTCGCCAAGGACTACGAGAAGCTGCGCTCCCGTTACGACCTGGTGAGCTTCGACCCGCGCGGGGTCGGCCTCAGCGACGGTGTCCGGTGCGAGAACGCCAAACAGCTCGACGCGTACTTCGCCCAGGACTCCACGCCCACCACCCCCGCCCAGGAGAAGACCTTCACGAAGGGCATCGCGGACTTCGCGGCGGCCTGCGAGAAGAACTCCGGCCGCATCCTCCCGTACGTCGGTACGACCAGCGCCGCCCGCGACCTGGAGCTGATGCGGCAGGTCCTCGGGGACAAGAAGCTGTACTACTTCGGGATCTCGTACGGCACCGAACTGGGCGGCGTCTACGCCCACCTGTACCCGAAGTCCGTCGGGCGGGCGGTCTTCGACGCCGTCGTCGACCCGACACAGAACTCCGAGCAGGGCTCGCTCGGCCAGGCCAAGGGGTTCCAGCTCGCCCTCGACAACTTCGAGAAGGACTGTCTGGCCCGCGGCGCCGCCTGCCGGCTGCCCGGCTCCACCCCGCAGGAGATCCAGTCGTTCATCACCGGTCTGCTCGACCGGATCGGGAAGAAGCCCATCACGGGCATCGGCCCCCGGAAGCTGACCGAGACCCAGGCCACCAACGGCATCGCGCAGGCGCTCTACTCGAAGGACTTCTGGCCGTACCTGGAACAGGGGCTGGACGAGGCGGACGGCGGCAACGGCGCGTTGCTGCTCGCGCTCTCCGACTCGTTGAACGGACGCGACCAGAACGGCCAGTACAGCAACCTCCAGGCGGCCAACGTGGCCGTCAACTGCGCGGACTCCAAGGAGCGCTACACCCTCGCGCAGACCAAGGCGAAGCTTCCCGCGTTCCGCAAGGCGTCGCCCGTCTTCGGGGACTACCTGGGCTGGGGGCTGATGAGCTGCTCCTCCTGGCCGGTGAAGGGGCAGTGGACCACACCCGACGTGAGCGCGCCCGGCTCGGCGCCGATCCTGGTCGTCGGCAACACCGGGGACCCGGCGACACCGTACGCGGGCGCCAAGGCGATGGCGACGGCGCTGGGCAAGGGCGTGGGGGTGGAGCTGACGTACCACGGGCAGGGGCACGGCTCGTACGACAGCGGCGACCGGTGCGTGCAGAACGCGGTCAACGGCTATCTGCTGAACGGGAAGGTGCCGGCGGCGGGCACCGTCTGCAAGTAGGCGGGCCGAGCGGGACAGCGAAGAGGGGCCGGTCCACAGACGTCGTGGACCGGCCCCTCTTCACCGCTGTCGGGTCGCCACCAGTGCTGTCGGGTCGCCATTGCTGTCGACTCGTCACTACTGTCGATCCTGCGAGAACACGCCCTAGTAGACGGGCTTCTCCGGCTCGATCTGGTTGACCCAGCCGATGACCCCGCCCCCGACGTGGACCGCGTCCGAGAAGCCCGCGGACTTGAGCACCGCGAGGACTTCCGCACTGCGGACGCCCGTCTTGCAGTGCAGGACGATCTTCTTGTCCTGCGGGAGGGTCGACAGGGCCGTGCCCATCAGGAACTCGCCCTTGGGGATCAGCTTGGCGCCGGGGATGGAGACGATCTCGTACTCGTTCGGCTCCCGGACATCGATGATCTCGATGTTCTCCTTCTCGTCGATCCACTCCTTGAGCTGCTTGGGAGTGATCGTCGAGCCGGCCGCCGCCTCCTGGGCCTCCTCGGAGACGACGCCGCAGAAGGCTTCGTAGTCGATGAGTTCCGTGACGGTCGGGTTCTCGCCGCAGACCGCGCAGTCGGGGTCCTTGCGGACCTTGACCTGGCGGTACTGCATCTCCAGGGCGTCGTAGATCATCAGCCGGCCGACCAGCGGGTCGCCGATGCCTGCCAGAACCTTGATCGCCTCGGTGACCTGGATCGAGCCGATGGACGCGCAGAGCACGCCCAGCACCCCGCCCTCGGCGCAGGAGGGGACCATGCCGGGGGGCGGCGGCTCCGGGTAGAGGCAGCGGTAGCAGGGGCCGTGCTCGGACCAGAAGACGCTGGCCTGGCCGTCGAAGCGGTAGATCGAACCCCATACGTACGGCTTGTTCAGCAGCACGCAGGCGTCGTTGACCAGATAGCGGGTGGCGAAGTTGTCCGTGCCGTCCACGATCAGGTCGTACTGGGAGAAGATCTCCATCACGTTCTCGGCCTCAAGCCGCTCTTCGTGAAGGATCACGTTCACATAGGGGTTGATGCCGAGAACGGAGTCACGCGCGGACGCGGCCTTGGAGCGGCCGATGTCGGCCTGGCTGTGAATGATCTGACGCTGGAGGTTCGACTCGTCTACCTCGTCGAACTCCACGATGCCGAGGGTGCCGACACCGGCCGCGGCCAGGTACATCAGGGCCGGGGAGCCAAGACCTCCGGCGCCCACACAGAGCACCTTCGCGTTCTTCAGCCGCTTCTGCCCGTCCATCCCCACGTCCGGGATGATGAGATGACGGGAGTACCTGCGGACCTCGTCGACGGTGAGCTCGGCAGCGGGCTCGACCAGGGGTGGCAGCGACACAGGGACCTCAACTAGGGGGTTGGTCGGTCATTCAGTACGGTTGTTGTCCCTGTAACACTGCCACGGCCCTTCTCATTCCGAGACACACGGTCCGACTCGCGAGACGAAGGCGTCCCAGAAGCCGGGCATGGCCGCGAACGGGTCGACCGCCCCTGTCCGGTCCGTGAAGAAGACCGTCCCCGCACCCAGCCGGCGCGCCGCCCGGAACGCCTCGTCGAGGCGGGTGCGCGGCACCCCGTGGACCAGATGGACGAAGCGCTCCGGCGGGTAGTCCGCCGTCCACGCCGCCGTCTGCGACCAGCGGTAGTCGCTCCACGGGCCGGAGAAGGTCACCAACTGGTCGGCGGCCCCCGCGTATCCCGGATGCGGATGGATCCCCTGCCCGAGGACGATGTAGCCGCCGTCCCCCGCGCCGCCCGGGGCGCCGTCCAGCAGCGCCTCCAGGGTCGCGGTCGTCCGCCGCACACCGGGCAGCTCCGCGCGCCCGGCCGGACACCGGTCGAGGTAGAAGCCGCCGACGCGGTACCAGTCGAGGAAGCGCCGCGCGTCGGCGACGATCTCCTCCAGGGGCCGGCCCCCGTACGCCAGGTCGAGATGGCCGAGCACCCGCAGCCGTGCGTTGGTGAGCCGCCCCGCGGCGTCGAGGCAGTGCGGGTCGGGGCGGTCACCGGGGCCGTCCGCGACATTGAGGACGGCCCAGTGCAGGGGGACGGCCGGGCGGGTCAGCTCGGCCCACTCGACGGGCGCGACCAGCGGGTGCGCGTATCCGGGGACCCCGACGCCGAGCCCGGCCGACCGCGCGGGGCGCGGCGCGGCCCGGGGCCGGGCGGCGAGCGGGAGCGCGTCCCGGTAGGGCGGGGACGCGCCGCCTCCGCCCGGGGTCAGATGCGGCATGCCGCCTCCATCCAGATGTCGGCGAGGGACTCCTCCAGATTGATCCGGGGGCGCCAGCCGAGCCGGTCGCGCGCGGTCCGTACATCGGCCTGCTGCCAGGCGCCGCAGCCGTCGGGGTACGGGAACGGACCGGCCCCCAGGTGTTCCGCCACCGTCTCGGGCCGGGGGGCGCCGATCACGGGGTGCCCGGGGCGCAGCCCGGCAGGGCCCTGGGGCAGGTCGAGTTCGTTCAGGGCGCCCGCGAACCCGGCGACCCTGGCGAGTACGGCGGCGGCGTCCCTGAGCTTGACGGCGCGGCCGGTACCGATGTTGACGATGCCCTGGGCGGCGGAGAGCGAGGCGGCGTGCACGGCGCGCGCGACATCGCGGACGTCCACGAAGTCGCGCTGGACGCCGAGCCCGCCGAGCTTCAGCTCACCGTCGCCGGACTGCATGGCGCGGCGCATCGCCTCGGCGAGCCGGCCGAGCGGGGAGCCCGCCGGGGTGCCGGGGCCGACCGGGGAGAAGACCCGGAGCACGATCGCGTCGAGCCCGGAGCCGAGGACCAGCTCGGACGCGGCGAGCTTGGAGACGCCGTACGGGCCGCCGGGGCGGGGCACCGCGTCCTCGGCGGTGGACGAGCCCTGCTGGGAGGGGCCGTACTCGGAGGCGCAGCCGAGCTGGACGAGCCGGGCGCCGCAGCCGCTGCGGCGCAGGGCCTCGCAGACGGTGGCGACGGCGACGGTGTTGTGCCGGGTGAGTTCGCGGGCGCCGCCGCGGGTGGCTCCGGCGCAGTTGATGACGACGCCGGGGTGGACGGCGTCCAGGAACCGGGTGAGCGCGCCGGGGCTGCCTCCTGCGAGGTCGAACCGTACGTCGGCGTCGTCGCCGCGGCCGAGCGCGGTCAGGTGGACGGCGGGGTCGGCGAGCAGCCGGTCGGCCACGAAGCGGCCGAGGAAACCGTTGGCACCGAGCAGCAGGACCCTCATCGCGCGGCCCCTCCGTGCGGACGGGCCGTCTCGGGGGCCGGTACTGGGGATTGCGGGGTCATGTCGTGCGTCTCCTTCTGCCTGCTTCTGTGAGGGGTGGGGGCGTGCGGGGGTCAGGTGTGCGCCGAGGCCCGGGAGAGGGCGACGGAGGCGTGGATGAGAAGTCCGAGGGCGGCAGCGCCGCAGGCCAGGGCGGGTACGGCGGCCGGGCCCGCGGTGTGGACGAGGGTCCGGACGGGCGCGGCGAGCGCGTCGCAGCCGGGGATACGGCCGGCGAGCACGGACGCGCAGGCCAGGACCTCCAGGGCGCAGGCCGTGGCGAGGCCGGTGGCCGCGGCGTCGGGGCAGCCGTGGACGGCGAGGAGCCGGGCGAGCAGCAACAGGGTGCCGAGGGCGACGGTGGGGGCGAGGACGGCCTTCTCGGCGTGGAGCAGATTGGTCAGCGGGGTCAGCGCGGCGAGGGCGCAGACGTGGAGCCCGACGACGGCGAGGAGCAGGGGGCGCGCCCGCGCGGCGAAGTCGGCGAGTCCGCGGCTGGCGGTGAGTCCGCGGCGCGCCCGTACGGAGAAGAGGCGGGCGCACCAGGCGGCGGGCGCGACGGCGGCCGCGAGCGTCACGAGGGGGGTGGCGGTGGCGGGCCAGGGCCCGTGGGGGCCGCCGTCGAGGAGCGCGGCGAGGAGTCCGTCCCCGCAGAGCAGGTAGGCCAGCAGCGCGTACGTCCAGAGTCCGGCGGCGGGTACGGTGCGGCCCTCGGCGCGCAGGGGTCCGCGGCGGAGACAGGCGGACACGGTGCCGGAGAGTGCGAGGGCGCCCGCCAGGGCTATCGCGAGCTGCCGCTGTCCGGTGCTGTGCTCGATTCCGGCGAGGGTGAGGGCGGCGACGGCGCCGGGGAGCAGGACGATGCCGGCCCAGGGCGCGCCGGTCCGCGCGCGGTTCCTCCGCGGGGCGCGCACGCCGCGCGGGCGGTGTACGGGGCGCGCGTGACCGGGGGTGCCCGGGTCGCCCGCGCCGGGCGGCCGGTCGCTTACGTCGGCGCGGCCCCCCCCCAGCGCGCCCCCCCCGCCGCCCCCCCCCGGGCCCCCCTGCGATACCCCCCTTCCCGGCGCCCCCGCCGCCCCCGGCGCCCCCCCGGCC
>NZ_JBHZDA010000107.1:1479-24550 GCF_042755665.1 Streptomyces sp. NPDC059142 | reverse complement strand
GGGTGGACATCGTGTATCCGCCGTAATCCGGACCCGCGCTCATGAAGTCCCAGCCGCACATCTCCCGGTAAAAGGTCTTTCCCGCGCCGAGATCGGCCCGGCGGCCGGCCCATGTCGCGTCCGCCTTCCGGCCGGCCTGCGCGCCCGCCTCGGGACCCGCCCCGGCGGTGGTCAGCCGGCGAACGCCTCGCGCACCGCCTCGTACTCCCGCGTCCACCACACCGCGAGGGCCGACACCGCGGCGAACAGCGGGTCGGCCCTCCGGTCGTCCAGCATGTAGCGCCACCGCAGTATCCAGAAGTCGTTGAGCCGCTCCCACCAGACCCGGTGGACCGCCGCGGCCAGCTCGGAGGCGCTCGCCCCGGCCGCCCGGCGGTAGGCCCGCGCGTACGCCCGTACCTTGGTCAGCTCCAGCTCCCCCGTCGGCCGGACGAAGAAGATCGCCGCGGCCCGTACGGCCTCCTCGGCGCGCGGCTGGACGCCGAGCCGGTCCCAGTCGATGATCGCGGCCGGCTCCGCGCCCCGGTAGAGCAGGTTCAGCGGGTGGAAGTCCCCGTGCACCCACCCCGTCGCGGGTTCGGTGCCGGGCGGCGGGCGGCGGTGCGCGTGCCGCTCCAGCAGCTCCCTGCGCTCCAGGAGCCGGTGCTCGGCCAGGGTGTCGAAGACCTCGTGGCGGGCCCGGCCGCGCGCCAGGGCGAGGAGTTCGTCGATGAGCGCGAAGGTGTCGGCGGGGTCCGGGCTGAGATAGGCGAGGGCCGCGGGATCCGGCTCCATCACCCGCTCCAGACAGGTGTGTACGAGCCCGAGGAGCCCCCCCAGACGCCGTGAGGCGCGCGCCGTGAGCTGCGCGCCGTCGCGGTGGCTGCCCTCGACCCAGGGGTGCAGCGCGTAGCACCGCCCGCCGATGACGGTGACGGTGTCCCCGTCCGTGCTCTCGACGGGCGGTGCGACGGGCACGCCGAGCGCCTGGAGCCGCTGGGTGGCGCGGTGCTGGTGGGCGATGGCCTCGTGGTCGCCGTCGAGGTGGTGCTTGAGGAAGTACGTGCCGCGGGTGGTGCGGAGCCGGTAGCCCCGGTTGAGGAGCCCTTGGGCGACGGGCTCGCACGACAGGGGATCGCCCGTGTTCCGGTAGCGGCGCAGCAGCAGCCGTACGGGCGGCGCCGGGGGGTGGGGAGCGCCGGTGCGGGGGGTGGGTACAGGGGCGGTCAGGGGGGTGGTGCGGGGGGCGGAAAGGAGGGCGGTAGCGGGCGGAGCGGTGTGGCTGGCACGAGCGGCGGCGGGCCGGGGGATGACGGCGGTCGCGGCAGGCGCAGCGAGTTCATATGAGCGCGGCACTTGTCAGATGTTAGATCACGCAGCGTGTTGACTCCGTCGCTCGTCGCTGTGGTCGAGTGTGTGTACGGTTACGAACTGGGGTGTAAGGCGCATATAGACCGGATCGAACGGTTCGCCGTCCACATGGTGAGGTCCGGCGCCAAACATTTCGATTTCCGAGGGCGTCGGCTCGATCAACTCGGCCGTCCCGGTGAACTGGACGGACCAGTGGTCCTCCGCGTCGCTGCCGTAGTTGTCCGCCCCGTACGCCACGATCCCGCCGCCGCACGCCCGGTGGTATCCGTGCCCCGCGTGCATCCTCAACAGGACCGAGCCCTCCGTCACCACATGGCGGGCGGGTGCCACGAACGGCATGGCCCGCATGCTCGTCGCCACGCGCCCGTACGGCACGCGGTTGAGCAGTTCGATGGCGCGGATCTCCTCGGTGGACATGGCGTCCACCCTCCGTCACCGAGGCCCCCGCCACCAGGGGAGACGGCCCCTCAACCACAGGACGTTGGTCCCGATTAGGACCTGCTGGGCCGCGGTACGGAGGCGGGGTGCCGGCGGTACGGGGGCCGCGTCAGCGCTTCTCGGCCTGGAGTCTGGCCACGTACGCCGCCGCCTGCGAGCGGCGCTCCATCCCCAGCTTGGAGAGCAGGCTGGAGACATAGTTCTTGATCGTCTTCTCGGCGAGATGGAGCTGCTCGCCGATCGCCCGGTTGGTCATCCCCTCCCCGATCAGGTCCAGGATCCTGCGCTCCTGGTCGGTGAGGCCGGACAGCTTGTCGTCCGCCTTCGGGCCGTTGCCCGTCCGCAGCCGCTCCAGCACCTGCGCCGTCGCCACCGGGTCGAGCAGCGAGCGGCCCGCCGCCACATCCCTTACGGCCGTGAGCAGTTCGTTCCCCCGGATCGCCTTCAGCACGTACCCCGAGGCGCCCGCCATGATCGCGTCGAAGAGCGCCTCGTCGTCCGCGAACGACGTCAGCATCAGGCACTTGACCGACTCGTCCCGGGACCTGACCTCCCGGCAGACCTCCACGCCACTGCCGTCCGGGAGCCGTACGTCCAGCACCGCCACGTCCGGGCGCGTGGCGGGGATACGGGCGATCGCGTCGGCCGCCGTGCCCGCCTCGCCGACCACCTCGATGTCGTCCTCGACCGACAGAAGTTCGAAGACACCGCGGCGGACGACTTCATGGTCATCAAGCAGGAATACCCTGATTTTTCCTTCTTCGTGCACAGAATTCAGTCTCACACACTCACCCCTTCCCTGCCGCAGATCAGCGGGATAACGTGCCGTTGTTCCGGCGGCCTGCGAGGCTGTGACCAGTGGTTGTTCCGGACTTTGCCGATTTACTTGGAAATCCAAGCAAAATGGCAGGTCAGATGGGGTTTCGCAGTAATGCTGCCCACTGGGTAACGTGCCTGTGACAGGGCGCTCGCCGGGGCACCTGTCACGTCTGTCCCGATCTGGTCGCACCCACCCCGTGCGTCCGGCGGTACAGGCGAGCCGCACTGGTTCCCGGCGGATCCCGGGGGCCGGACAGACGGAGGAGCACGCACGTGACCGTGGAAAGCACTGCCGCTCGCACACCGCGACGGAGCAGCGGTACCGGTACCAAGCGCGCGAGCGCGAAAAGGACGGCTAAACCGCGGGCTTCCGAGCCGCAGCTCGTCCAGTTGCTCAGCCCCGAGGGCAAGCGTCTGGACCACCCCGAATACTCGGCCCTCATCGCCGACATCACCCCCGAATCCCTGCGCGGGCTGTACCGGGACATGGTCCTGACCCGCCGCTTCGACGCCGAGGCCACCGCCCTCCAGCGCCAGGGCGAGCTGGGGCTCTGGGCGTCGCTGCTGGGCCAGGAGGCCGCGCAGATCGGCTCGGCGCGCGCGCTGCGCGACGACGACTACGTCTTCCCGACCTACCGCGAACACGGCGTCGCCTGGTGCCGCGGCGTCGACCCGACCAATCTGCTCGGCATGTTCCGCGGTGTGAACCACGGCGGCTGGGACCCCAGCACCAACAACTTCCACCTCTACACGATCGTCATCGGCTCGCAGACCCTGCACGCCACCGGCTACGCCATGGGCGTCGCCAAGGACGGCGCGGACTCCGCCGTGGTCGCGTACTTCGGGGACGGCGCCTCCAGCCAGGGCGATGTCGCCGAGGCGTTCACCTTCTCGGCCGTCTACAACGCGCCCGTCGTCTTCTTCTGCCAGAACAACCAGTGGGCGATCTCCGAGCCCACCGAGAAGCAGACCCGGGTGCCGCTCTACCAGCGCGCGCAGGGGTTCGGCTTCCCCGGCGTCCGCGTCGACGGCAACGACGTCCTGGCGTGCCTGGCCGTCACCCGGTCGGCGCTGGAGCGGGCGCGGCGGGGCGAGGGGCCGACGCTGGTCGAGGCGTTCACGTACCGGATGGGCGCGCACACCACCTCCGACGATCCGACGAAGTACCGCGCGGACGAGGAGACGGAGGCGTGGGAGGCCAAGGACCCGATCCTGCGGCTGCGCCGGTACCTGGAGCGCGAGGGCCAGGCGGACGAGGCGTTCTTCGCGGAGCTGGAGGCGGAGAGCGAGACGCTCGGAAAGCGGGTACGTGAGGTGGTACGGGCGATGCCGCAGCCGGACTCCATGGCGATCTTCGACCATGTCTACGCCGACGGGAACGCGCTCGTGGACGAGGAGCGGGCCGGGTTCGCCGCGTACCAGGCGTCGTTCGCGGATTCCGGGGCCGCGGGTGCCGGATCCGCAGGTGCCGGATCCGCGGGTTCCGGGTCCGCAGGTTCCGCCGAGGGGGACAACTGATCATGAGTGGCGTACAGAAGCTCCCGATCGCGAAGGCGATCAACGAATCGCTGCGCAAGGCGCTCGAAACCGACCCCAAGGTCCTGATCATGGGCGAGGACGTCGGCAAGCTCGGCGGCGTCTTCCGCGTCACGGACGGCCTCCAGAAGGACTTCGGCGAAGGCCGGGTCATCGACACCCCGCTCGCCGAGTCCGGCATCGTCGGCACGGCCATCGGGCTGGCGCTGCGCGGCTACCGCCCGGTGGTGGAGATTCAGTTCGACGGCTTCGTCTTCCCGGCGTACGACCAGATCGTCACCCAGCTCGCGAAGTTGCACGCCCGCTCGCTCGGCAAGATCAAGATGCCGGTCGTGATCCGTATCCCGTACGGCGGCGGCATCGGCGCGGTCGAGCACCACAGCGAGTCGCCCGAGGCGCTGTTCGCGCATGTGGCGGGGTTGAAGATCGTCTCGCCGTCCACGGCGTCGGACGCGTACTGGATGATGCAGCAGGCCATCCAGAGCGACGATCCGGTGATCTTCTTCGAGCCCAAGCGCCGCTACTGGGACAAGGGCGAGGTCAACACGGAGGCCATTCCCGACCCGCTCCACGGGGCGCGGGTGGTCCGGGACGGCACGGACCTCACCCTGGTGGCGTACGGCCCGATGGTGAAGGTCTGTCTGGAGGCGGCGGCCGCGGCGGCCGAGGAGGGCAAGTCGCTGGAGGTCGTCGATCTCCGGTCGATGTCCCCGATCGACTTCGACACGGTCCAGGCGTCGGTGGAGCGGACGCGTCGGCTGGTCGTCGTGCACGAGGCGCCGGTCTTCTTCGGCTCGGGCGCGGAGATCGCCGCCCGGATCACGGAGCGGTGCTTCTACCACCTGGAGGCCCCCGTGCTGCGGGTCGGCGGCTACCACGCGCCGTATCCGCCCGCCCGGCTGGAGGACGAGTACCTCCCGGGCCTTGACCGGGTGCTCGACGCCGTCGACCGCTCGCTCGCGTACTGAGGAGTGCCGTGACCATGACTGCTGAAACCTCCGCCCGGTACCGGGAGTTCAAGATGCCCGACGTGGGCGAGGGGCTCACGGAGGCGGAAATCCTCAAGTGGTACGTACAGCCGGGCGACACCGTCACGGACGGCCAGGTCGTGTGCGAGGTGGAGACGGCGAAGGCGGCCGTCGAGCTGCCCATCCCGTACGACGGGGTGGTGCGGGAGCTGCGCTTCGAGGAGGGCGCCACGGTGGACGTGGGCGCGTCCATCATCATGGTGGACGTGGCGCCGGGGAGCGGTGAGGCACCGGCCGCGCCGGCCCCCGCCGCCGCTCCGGCTCCCTCTCCCGCTCCTGGGAAGGCCCCGGCGGCGCCGGAGGCCGGGCCCGCGGGCGGCGGCCGTACGCCGGTGCTCGTCGGGTACGGGGTGGCCGAGGCGTCGACGAAGCGCCGGCCGCGCAAGGGCGGCACGCAGAAGTCCGCGTCCGCCGCCGCGCCGGTGCCCGAGCAGGTGAACGGCCACGCGGGCACGGGTACGGTGCCGTCCCCCGCGCGCCCGCTGGCCAAGCCGCCGGTACGGAAGCTGGCCAAGGACCTCGGCGTGGACCTGGCGACGGTGACGCCGTCGGGCCCGGACGGGATCATCACCCGCGAGGACGTGCACGCGGCGACCGCCCCGGTACGGGAGCTGCCCGAGGCCCCGGCTCCGGCCGCGGCTCCTGTGCCGGCGCCGGTCTCCGCGCCCGTGGCGCCGTCCTCCGCCACCGCCCGGGAGACCCGTGTCCCCGTCAAGGGCGTACGGAAGGCCACGGCCGCCGCGATGGTGGGCAGCGCCTTCACCGCGCCGCATGTCACGGAGTTCCTGACCGTCGACGTGACGCGCACGATGAAGCTGGTCGAGAAGCTGAAGACCGACAAGGACATGGGGGGTGCGCGGGTCAGCCCGCTGCTCCTCGTCGCCAAGGCGGTCCTGGTCGCCCTCAAGCGCCACCCCGAGGTCAACGCGGCGTGGGACGAGGCCAACCAGGAGATCGTGCTCAAGCACTACGTCAACCTGGGCATCGCGGCGGCGACCCCGCGCGGACTGATCGTCCCGAACATCAAGGACGCGCAGGACAAGACGCTGCCACGACTGGCCGAGGCGCTGGGCGAGTTGATCACCACGGCCCGCGAGGGCCGGACGACCCCGGCGGCGATGCAGGGCGGCACGGTGACCATCACCAATGTCGGCGTCTTCGGGGTCGACACCGGTACGCCGATCCTGAACCCGGGCGAGTCCGCGATCCTCGCGGTCGGCTCGATCAAGCCGCAGCCCTGGGTCCACAAGGGGAAGGTCGTACCCCGTCAGGTGACGACGCTGGCGCTCTCCTTCGACCACCGGCTGATCGACGGGGCGCTGGGCTCGATGTTCCTCGCCGACATCGGGGCGGTCCTGGAGCAGCCGAAGCGCCTGATCACCTGGGCGTAGGGAACCGCGGAGGGACGGCCGGACCGCGAGGCCCGGCCGTCCCTTTCTGTTCGATACGTCCTGGTCGCGTCTGTCGGATCCGTCCTAGTCGCGCTGTGCGTTCGACGGGAGCGTGCGGAGCTTCATCGTCTTGGCGGTCGAGGCGCCGAAGCCGTGGTCGAGGATCTTCGCCGCGTCCTTGTAGCGGTCGGAACCGTTCAGGATGACGCCCACGAGCGTCTTGCTGCCGCGCGTGGCCGCGAACACCAGGCAGGGGCCGGCGGCGGTGCCCGTACCGGTCTTGATGCCGATGGCGCCGCTGTAGGAGCCGAGGAGCTGGTTGGTGTTGTACCAGGTGTACGTGCGCGTGCCGCCGTTCGCGGCCGGGGCCGTGGCCTTGTACGACGTGGCCTTGACGACCGCGCGGAAGTTCGCGTTCTTCATGGCGTACTGCGCGATCTTCGCCAGGTCGCGCGGCGTCGTGTAGTTGTTGCCGCCGCCCGAGATGCCGTCGAACGAGTCGAACTTGGTGTTGGTGAGCTTCAGTTCCTTGGCCTTCGCGTTCATCTTCGCGATGAACGACTTCGTACGGGCCGCGACGGTCGAGCCGGTGCCGTACGTGTCCGCGAGGGCGTACGCCGCGTCGCAGCCCGAGGGCAGCATCGTGCCGTACAGCAACTGGCGGACGGTGACCTTGTCGCCGGTGCGCAGGTCGGCGGTGCTCGCGCCCTCCTTGACGACGTAGTCGCGGTACGCCTGCTTGACGGTCACCTTGCGGTTGAGGTCCACGTCCTTGGTGCTGAGCACCACGGCGGCCGTCATGATCTTCGTCGTGCTCGCCATCTGACGCCGGGTGTCGGCGGCCTTGCTGTACACCGTCGCGCTGGAGGTGTTGTTCAGCAGGAAGGCGCCCTTGGCGGAGACGGTCGGAGCGGCGGCGGCGGCGGTCGCCGCCGGGGCGCCCTTGGGGGCGGCGGTCGCGGCCTGCGCGGGCGCGGACAGCGCGGAGACCGAGAGCAGAGCGCCGGCGCTGAGGGCGATCACGGCGGACCTGCGCACGCCCGGGTGGGTGGATATCAAGGAAACACTCCGAATTCGCGGATGCGGTGAAATGCGGTCAAGTGCATCTGGAATGCAACGAAAAGAGGCCGCTCTGGGCCCCGAAGTCAGTGAGGCGTCCGGAAAGGAGACCTACGAGGGGGCCGGAGAGATGCACGGATCCAGGTAATCATTTCGGAAAAGACGATCTGCGCCCGGCCGGGGGGCCGGTGCACCTCACGGGCCGGCGGTGAGGCGGGCCGCCGAGGCGATCGTGGCGCGCGCCTCGTGCTCGTCCAGGCCCGTGCGGACCGCCGCGTCGACCAGCTCCGCCGCGAGCGCGTCGCCGAAGCCGTGCTCGTACGCCCGGCAGGCGGCCCAGAACAGCCGGGTGTTGCGCTGCCCCTCGTGCGCGGCGAGCACGAACTGCACCAGGCCGTGGCCGCGCGCGGGCCGGTCCTGCGCGTGGCGGGGCCGCGCCGGGGGCGTGAGCAGCCGCAGCAGGGCCCGCGGGCAGGGCGCGGGCGCGAGCCCCGCCGACCCCGGGGCGAGCCGGTAGGCGCCGCGTGCGGTGACCGAGCCGGGGCCCACGAGATAGCCGCCCGCGCCGCGTACGTCGATACCGGGCGCGAGCCGGCCGGCGGAGTTGGGGACGACGGCGCCGGGCGGCCCGGTGAGCCAGAGGTGCCGGCCGCCGCTGGGCGTCAGGACGACCACCGTCTCCGGCAGCGTGAAGAGGTGCTGGAAGGCGAGGTGCTGGAGCGCGGCCACGGAGTCCGGCGCCGGGCCGCGCAGCGGGTCCCGGTGCGGGTCCCGGTGCGGATCCCGGTGCGGATCCCGGTGCGGGCCCCGCGCCGGACCGGAGGCGGCGGCTCCGGCCGCCGGGCCGACATCGAGGTCGATGCCGATGAGCTGGTGCGGCGGCCGGCCGCAGGCGATGCCGTACCCGGTGGCCCAGGGCGCGGCGGCGAACAGGGCGCGGACCCGTGCCGGGTCGGTGGTGGCGTCGTGCACGCCGTGGCCGGGGCGTCCGCATTCGCCGCGGCAGAGGACCGGCTCGGGTTCGCCCCGGTGCGGGGAGCGCAGGGCGGGGAGCTTGCCGGGGGACAGGGGGAAGACGGGGAGCCCGCGCTCGGCAGCGGACAGGGCGTACGCGAGGGCCAGGGTGGCGGTGTGCCGGACGGTGGTGGCCATGGATCCATGTTCGTACAGACGTTCGAAGAAAGGAAGGGGGGAGGGCGGGAGGGCGGTACGGAAAGGGGTCACGCCGGTCGATTTCGCCACCGGGACGGGGTGGCCGCGGAGGTGTGCTGAAACGCTTCACCTCTTGGGGCGGGCGGGGTCCGGTACCTGCCTTCCCGGGAGGTTCCCGGGTGTGCGGGCCGGGATAGGGCTTTGGGGGCGCATTGAGGGTTTATCGACTTGTCCTCACGCTTGCGAGGGAATCGGGTCCTCCGGGGTGGTTCCGGGGGGATTCGGTGGGCAACTCTGAGGTCGCGACGTCGCCAGCAAGACCGGGTCGGTCGGCCAACTGCCCGGGTCAGAAGAGCACTTCCCGCCGTACTTCTGGTTCCTGGAGGAAAAGACATGGCAAGCTTCCGTACCGCCCGTACCTTCGCCGCTGTCGCCGCGCTGCCGCTGGCCGCCGCTCTCTTCACCGGTGTCGCCAGTGCCGACAACGGCGCCGTCTCCAACAACGGATCGAACGCCAGCGCGGCGTCGATCGGCGGCAGCGGTGTGGGCGGTCACAACTTCGGCAACTCGACGACCACGCAGCAGGTGGCGACGGGTGACGGAGCGTCCAACCAGAACAACACCGCGAGTGTGGTGGGCTCGGGCTTCACCTCGATCGACCAGTCGAACGAGAACATCTCGGTAAATTTCACCCACCTCTGGTGGTGAACACGGCCCGACGGGGGGCGTGACTGAGGGGTGAACGACGTCCTGCGCGGCGGTGCTTCGGCACCGTCGCGCAGCCGTATGTCCGGCGCCGTGCCCGACGCCCGCGCCCGGAACGGGTGCGGTGGGCACGCCCCTGGCGGGCGGTGGGCACGCTTCCGGCGGGCGGCGGGCACGCGCCCGGTACGCGGCGGCCACGCGGCCGACGGGGAGCGCCGTGGCCCGTCCGCCGGGCCCGCTGCGGGGCCGGTGCCGGAGGCGGCCCCTACAGTCCCCGCGCCCTTTCCTCCACCTTCAGGAGGTGGCTTCACCCCCACCCCTACACCCTGAGGCGGACATGGCTTCGGGACCTGGGGCCGATCCCCGGAGCGGGCCCCGCTCCTAGCGTGGAGCCATGACCACGTCTGTCTGCCCGAGCGCTTCCACAGCCGCCGAGCCGGCCGCCAAGTCGGCCGCGCAGCATCCGCCGTACGTCACGCGTACGCCGTATCCGCCCTATGCGTCGTTCTCGTCGTACGTACGGGCGCGGGGGCCCGTGCTGCTGCGTACCGCGCGCTCGCTCACCGCCAACCCCTCCGACGCGGAGGACCTGCTCCAGACGGCGCTCACCAAGACGTACGTCGCCTGGGACCGGATCGAGGACCACCGGGCCCTGGACGGCTATGTCCGCCGCGCCCTGCTGAACACCCGCACCTCGCAGTGGCGCAAGCGCAAGGTCGACGAGTTCGCCTGCGAGGAGCTGCCCGAGCCCGCGGGCGTCCCGGAGCCCGACCCCGCCGAGCGGCAGGTGCTGCACGACGCCATGTGGCGCGCGGTGACAAGACTTCCCGACCGCCAGCGGGCCATGGTGGTCCTGCGGTACTACGAGGACCTCAGCGAGGCACAGACCGCCGAGGTCCTCGGCGTCTCGATCGGCACCGTCAAGAGCGCCGTGTCCCGCGCGCTCGGCAAACTCCGGGAGGACCCGGAACTCTCCCCCGCACGCTGACGCCGCCCGGCCGGCTTCCCCTACGGACACGGTCCGGAGCCTGTCAGGGGAGTGTCGGGGTGCTGTCAGGGGAGTGGATCCGAGTGGTCCGGGACGTCCGGGGTAGTGACATACCGAGCGGTACGCGCGCAGAATCTCGGCAGCGGACATCGTCGCGACGAGAAGCGCGGCGTGAACGCGACGAGAACGTGACGATGCGTGACGCCGCGACGCCAACGCCCCCGGGAGGACGCCGTGCTGAGCACCATGCAGGACGTACCGCTGACTGTGACCCGCATCCTGCACCACGGGATGACGATCCACGGCGCGTCACAGGTCATCACCTGGACCGGCGGGAGCGAACCGCAGCGCCGCAGCTTCGCCGAGGTCGGCGGGCGCGCGATCCAGCTCGCGGGCGCCCTGCGGGACACACTCGGCGTGACCGGCGACGAACGGGTCGCGACCCTCCTCTGGAACAACTCGGAGCACGTCGAGGCGTACTTCGCGGTCCCCGCCATGGGCGCCGTCCTCCACACGCTCAACCTCCGTCTCCCGCCCGAACAGCTCGTCTGGATCGTCAATCACGCCGCCGACCGCGTGGTGATCGTGAACGGCTCGCTCCTCCCGCTGCTCTCCCCGCTCCTCGCGCACCTGCCCACCGTCGAGCACGTCGTCGTCGCCGGCGCGGGCGACCGCACCGCGCTGGACGAGGCCGTGGCGGCGCGCACGGCGGCCGGGACGCCCGTACAGGTGCACGCGTACGAGGAACTGATCGCCGGCCGTCCCACCGCCTTCGACGCCTTCGACTGGCCCGAGCTGGACGAACGCTCCGGGGCGGCCATGTGCTACACCTCGGGCACCACCGGCGACCCCAAGGGCGTCGTCTTCTCCCACCGCTCCATCTACCTGCACTCGATGCAGGTCAACATGGCCGAGTCGATGGGGCTGACGGACCGGGACACCACGCTGATCGTCGTGCCGCAGTTCCATGTGAACGCGTGGGGTCTCGCGCACGCGACGTTCATGACCGGTGTCAGCATGCTGATGCCCGACCGTTTCCTCCAGCCGGGCCCGCTCGCCGAGATGATCGAGCGCGAGCGGCCCACGCACGCCGCCGCCGTCCCCACCATCTGGCAGGGACTGCTCGCCGAGGTCGCCGACCGCCCCCGCGACCTGACCTCCCTGGCCCGTGTCACCATCGGCGGCTCCGCCTGCCCGCCGGCCCTGATGGAGGCGTACGACAAGCTCGGGGTGCGGCTCTGCCAGGCCTGGGGCATGACGGAGACCTCACCGCTCGGCACGATGTCCCACCCGCCCGCCGGACTCACCGCCGAGGAGGAGTGGCCCTACCGCGTCACACAGGGCCGCTTCCCGGCCGGGGTCGAGGCGCGGATCGCCGGGCCCGACGGCCACCTCCTGCCCTGGGACGGAGAGTCGGCCGGTGAGCTGGAGGTACGCGGACCGTGGGTCGCGGGGGCGTACTACGGCGGCGCGGGCGACGAGCCGTCCCGGCCGGCGGACAAGTTCAGCGAGGACGGCTGGCTGCGCACCGGTGACGTCGGCACGATCAGCCCCGACGGCTATCTCACGCTCACCGACCGCGCGAAGGACGTCATCAAGTCGGGCGGCGAGTGGATCTCCAGCGTGGAGCTGGAGAACGCGCTGATGGCGCACCCGGACGTGGCCGAGGCGGCGGTCGTCGCCGTACCGGACGAGAAGTGGGGCGAGCGGCCGCTCGCGACGGTCGTCCTCCGGGAGGGCGCGAGCGCGGGCTACCCGGAGCTGAAGGAGTTCCTCGCCGGGAGGATCGCGAAGTGGCAGGTGCCCGAGCGGTGGTCGGTGGTGCCCGCGGTGCCGAAGACCAGCGTCGGGAAGTTCGACAAGAAGGTCATCCGCAAGCAGTACGCGGACGGCGAGCTGGACGTGACGCGGCTGTAGGCCCGGCTTCCCACCCGGCCGCGGGCGAGGTGCCCGCGGCCGTGCGCACGACGCGTCAGTTGGTCCCGATCTTGGCGAGGAGGTCGACGATCCGGTCCTGCACCTCGGTGCTCGTGGAGCGCTCGGCGAGGAAGAGCACGGTCTCGCCCGAGCTGAGCCTCGGCAGCTCCGCCTCGTCGATACCGGCGGAGGTGTATATGACCAGCGGGGTCCGGTTCAACTGGCCGTTCGCGCGCAGCCAGTCGATGATCCCCGCACGCCGGCGCCGTACCTGCATCAGATCCATGACCACCAGGTTCGGCCGGGTCTGGGCGGCGAGGGTGACGGCGTCGTTGTCGTTCGCGGCCCGCGCGACCTGGAGGCCGCGCCGTTCCAGCGTCTCCGTCAGGGCGAGCGCGATCTCCTCGTGCTCCTCGATCACCAGCACGCGCGAGGGGTGCTGCTCGCTGTCGCGCGGCGCCAGGGCCTTGAGGAGCACGGCGGGGTCGGCGCCGTACGCGGCCTCCCTGGTCGCCTGGCCGAGACCCGCCGTCACCAGTACGGGAACCTCGGCGGCGACCGCGGCCTGGCGCAGCGACTGGAGCGCCGTGCGTGTGATGGGGCCGGTCAGCGGGTCGACGAACAGGGCGGCGGGGAACGCGGCGATCTGCGCGGCGACCTCCTCGCGGGAGTGCACGACGACCGGCCGGTAGCCGCGGTCGCTCAGCGCCTGCTGCGTCAGCACGTCCGGCGCGGGCCAGACGAGCAGACGGCGCGGGTTGTCGAGCGGCTCGGGCGGGAGTTCGTCGTCGACGGGCTGCGGCTGCGGCCGGTTGGCGACCTCGATCGCGCCGCCGGGCCCGTCCAGCGGCTCGGGCCCCTCGGCGCCCTCGTCGGGCGCCCCTATCGCGTACGAGCGGCCCGCGGCCTGGGGGGCGGGCAGGCGCAGTCCGCCGCCCTGGGTGGCGCCGCCGGGGACCGGGGTGGTGGGGAGGCGCCCGCCCAGGGTCTGGTGCTGGGGCTGCGGCGGGGCGGCCGTCGTGAGATCGGGGTGCTCGGTCCCGGCGGGCGGGGTGCCGAGCTTGCGGCGCCGCCCGGAGGCGGAGGGTGCCTGCTGGCCCTGCTGCTGGCCGGGCTGCTGCCCCTGCGCGGGGAGTTGCTGGGCGAAGGGCACGCCCTGCCCGAGCGTGCGCACGCTGAAGGCACGGCCCTGGGTGGAGTCCGCCGGTACGGGGGCCTCCTCCGGCAGGGGCTGCGCGGGCGGCAACGGCTGGTGCGCGCCGCGCCGGGGGTGCGGCACGGAGGACTCCACGGACGGCTCCGAGGCGGAGACCGACGCGGTGGGCGCGGGGGCCGGTGCCGCGGCCGGGGCGGGCTGCGGGGCGGGCTGGGGAGCGACGGGCGCCGGTTCGGGCCGGGGCGCGGGCTCGTGGGCCCCGGGTGCGGCTCCGGGGGCGGCCCCGGGTGCGGCCTCCGGCACGGCTTCGGGCGCGGGGTCCTCGGGCCAGCCCGGCGGCGGTGACATGTACCCGAAGCCGGAAGTCGTGGGCATGCCCTGCCCGTTGGTCGCCCCTCCCGCCGTCCGGCCGGTGTTCTGCCGGGGGAAGGCGCCGACCGGGGCGGCCGGTACGGGGCTGCCCCAGCCGTTCGGGTCGGCCGCCTCGGTGGCGGGCATCGGGGCGGGCGCGGGAATGGGCCCGGGAGCGGGAAGGGGCGCAGGCGCGGGGGCCGGCTGCGCACGGCGCCGCCCCGCCGTGGGCAGGGGGTGCGGCTGCGGCGGGGTGTGGTCCTCGTCCGGCACCGTACGCACGGCGTCGTGGCGGCCCGGCTGCGCCGCGCCCGGAGCGGGCGCGGGGGGCGGCGTGGGCGCGGAGGGCGCCGGGGCGGGGGCGGGGGCCTGCGGGGGCGCCGGAACCCTGCGGTCCGCTTCGGCGGGCGGCAGCGCGAACGCGCTGCGCGGGCTCTCCGCCTCGGCGGGAGGCGGGACACGGCGGTCCTGCGCGGGCGCCAGCGCCCGGCGCGCACGGCGCCCGGCAGGCTGCGGCTGCGCGGCGACGGGAGGCGCCACAGGCGCCCCCTGAGCCCCCTGGGCCCCACGGGCGACCTGAGCCCCCTGGACCTCGTGGATCCCTTGGGCGGCCTGAGCATCGGCCCCACCGGCGTCACCGACGGGTGCCGGAGGCCCCGAGGGCCCCGACGGCAGCGCGGGAAGCGCCCGCTGCCCGCCGTGGCGCGCGCGGCGCCCGGTGCCCGGCTCGACCGGTACGCCCTGCGGCGGCACCGCCTGGCCCAGCGCCGCGCGCCCGGTCGGGTGCGCCCCCTCGGAAGCGGTGACCACCGCCCCCTCGGAGGGCGCGGGTGCGGGCGCGCCGCCCGTCAGCGCGACGGCGGAACCGGGCCCGGGCGCGGGAGCCGCGTCCTCGGCCGGGCTGGGCCGCCCGCGCCGCCGCCCCGTACCGCCCGCGCCGCCGCCCTCCGTACCGTCTCCGCCGCCGATACCCGCGCCGCTCGTCCCACCGTCACCGGCACCGGCGCCGTCCCCGCCGCCGGCACCGTCGCCGGAAGCGATCGCGCGGGCCCTGCGCCGTCCCGTGGGCTCCTGCTCGCCGGTGTCCTCCGCCGCCGGGGACTCCAGGAACGCGTCCGTCGTCGCCCGCCGCGCCCGCCGCCTGCCGCCGCCGGAGGTCCCGGGACCCTGCCCCGGCTCCGCGTGCGGCGAAGGCGCCTGGTGCTGCGTCTCCTGGTGCTGCGTGTCCTCACCGCCGGGGTGCGCGGGAGGCGGCACAACCGCCCCCGAGCCCTCGCCCAGCGGCAGTTCCAGCACGAACGCGCTGCCGTTCATCCCGGGCACCTCGTGGGTCTGGAGGACCCCGCCGTGCGCCCGTACGATCCCGCGCACGATCGGCTCGTGCACCGCGTCGCCCCCGGCGAACGGCCCGCGCACCTCGATCCGTACGACGTCACCGCGCTGCGCGGCGGCCACCACGATGGTCGAGTCGACGTAACCGCCGGCCGGCATCGCCTTCGTACGGCCCGTCGAGTCGACCCCGGCCACATCCGCGACCAGATGCGCCAGCGCCGTCGCCAGCCGTACGCCGTCCACCTCGGCCTCGATGGGCGGCGCGTGCACCGCGAACTGCGCCCGGCCGGGACCGATCAGCTCCACCGCGCCCTCGACACCGGCCGCCACGACCCCGTCGAGCAGGGTCTTCGTCTTCGTGAGCTGTTCCGTACCGGCGTCGAGCCGCTGATAGCCGAGCACGTTGTCGACCAGCGTCGTCATCCGCGCGTACCCGGCGGCGAGATGGTGCAGGATCTGGTTGGCCTCGGGCCAGAGGTGGCCCGCCGGGTCGGCGGCGAGGGTGGTCAGCTCGCCGCGCAGCTCCACCAGCGGCCCGCGCAGCGCCTCGCCGAGCACGGCGGTGAGCTGGGTGTGCCGGCCCGCGACATCCCCGTACCGCTCCGTCAGCCCCTCGATCTCGGCCGCGTACCGGTCGCTGCGGTCGGCCAGCTCGGCCGCGTGCCGCTCCTCGGCGGCGGCCAGTTCTGCGGTGAGCCGGTCGGTCGTCTCCGTCAGCTCGGCGGTGAGCCGCTCGTCGGTCTCGGCCACCTCCGCGGTACGCCGCTCCTCGGCTGCGGCCAGCTCGGCGGCGTGCTGCTCGGTGAGTTCGTCGTACGGGCGCCGGTCGGTGAAGGTCATCACGGCACCGACGAGCTGGTCGCCGTCGCGCACCGGAGCGGTCGTCAGATCGACCGGCACCTTCTTGCCGCCCTTCGCCCACAGCACCTGCCCGCGCACCCGGTGCTTGCGGCCGGAGCGGAGCGTGTCCGCGAGCGGGGACTCCTCGTACGGGAACGGCTCGCCGTCCGCGCGCGAGTGCAGGATCAGCGGGTGCAGCTCCTGGCCGCCGAGATCGCTGGCGCGGTGGCCGAGGATCTGCGCGGCGGCCGGGTTGACCAGGACGACCCGCCCGTCCGTATCCGTACCGACGACCCCCTCGGAGGCGGCCCGCAGGATCATCTCCGTCTGCCGCTGCGAGCGCGCCAGCTCGGCCTCGGTGTCCATCGTCCCCGACAGATCCCGTACGACGATCATGAGCAGTTCGTCGCCGGTGTAGCTGTGCGAGTCGTTGTACGCGTCCCGGCCGTCCTCCAGGCTCGCGCTGGTCACCTCGGCGGGGAACTCACCGCCGTCGGTACGCCGCGCCATCATCCGCGTGGGCTTCGTACGGCCGCGGGCGTCGGCCGAGGCGGGACGCCGCATCGATCCGGGGATCAGCTTCGAGTCGAACTCGGGCAGCAGATCGAGCAGCCCCCGGCCGACCAGCGCCGTGCCGGGGGTCTCGAACATCTCCAGGGCGATGGTGTTGGCGTTGACGACGGTGCCGTTGGCGTTGACGAGCACCAAGCCGTCGGGGAGTGCGTCGAGTATCGCCGCGAGGCGAGCAGCGCCTCGGGATGGCCTGCTGCTCACGACGACGCTTCCTCCCTGAACCACTGCACCTTGCGGACGGCCGCACCCATCTTGCCTCTCGGCTCCCGGCCTGTCACTGATGGGAGTCTAAGGGCTGGGAGAGGCGCGGCGGCGGCGGATGAGGGCTACCTCTCGCCACGACCACGGCCGGAGCGTACGCCCGCGGACCACGCCTACCCAGCGCTCGCGGGAAGAACCGGCTCCAGCGCCCGCCAGCGGGAGATCTCGCAGCCGTTCTTCTTGTCGAAGGACGCGTTGACGGAACGGCCCTGCCAGGTCCCGGTGACACGGGCGGTGGCGGGCCCGCCGTACTGCATGGTGCACATGGCCTCCCGGCCGACCGGTGCGAAGGGATCCCGGCTCCCGGAGGCCAGCTCCGCCAGCCGGTCGCAGGCGGCCCGCGCCCGCAGATGCGTCCCGCCGACGGGCCGGCAGGTCAGCCGCCGCGTACCGTCCGCCCCGGCGACCCCGGAGTCCGTGACGGTGACGGTGAGCTGATCACCGGGCGCCGCCGGACTCTGCGGCCACGCCTCCTCGGAGAGCGGCAGCGGTACGGGGGCGAGCGGGGCGCCGGTGGCGACGGCGGGCGCACCGGCGAGGGCGGCGGACACGGCGACACCGAGAACGAGGAGACGCAGACGCGGCATGGGGGCTCCTGACAGTGACCTGACCTGACGGATAACACCGGACCCGAAGCCCGGCCCCCTGCTTAACGCGCGCCGGCCCCCGGCGTTGCGCACGGAGATGTGCTTTGCCCTGCGGCCCACCTGCCTAGTACCGTGAGGAGCGATTGGTGACACCCCACCTGGCTGTGTCATCATCTGCACGCACCGTTTCGCGCCCGCGCGATCCGGAGCTGGAGGCGTCGCCTAGTCCGGTCTATGGCGCCGCACTGCTAATGCGGTTTGGGTCTTAAAGCCCATCGAGGGTTCAAATCCCTCCGCCTCCGCGTGTCGATCACCGAAGCCCCGGCCCCACGGCCGGGGCTTCGGCCGTTCTCGCACACTCTTCCGGGATTTTCGGCATCGCCGCAGGTCAGAGGGGGTGCGGGGAATGGATTTCACGTGACGCCGCAGGTCATGTAATGTTGTTCTCGCAACGCCGACCGGGAAGAAAAGCCCGGAACGCCAAGCACTCGTAGCTTAACGGATAGAGCATCTGACTACGGATCAGAAGGTTGCAGGTTCGAATCCTGCCGAGTGCACAGCAGAGCGAGAGGCCCCGGATCACTCCGGGGCCTCTCGCCTTTTCCTTGGCGGCAGTGTTCGACGGCAACCGTCCCAGGGGGCCGGGCACTCGTCACGGCCGCCCAGGAGCAGGCCCGAAGGGCTCGCCTGTTTCGACGAGCCGAAGCTGATCGTGGACACCGGCCGCGCTCGGCGCGGCGGTCCTTTGTTTGGGCCAGGGCCCGCCTCGGGCAGGTCCAGGGCCACTTGTTCACCTTCCCGGGCGGGGCGAAGCCTGCCTGAGTTGCTGGGCCGGCTGAGGGGCAATTCGCGCCTCCACCAACGCAAGGTCGGGGCACAAGTAGCAGTTCAGGAGGGGCCGTAGAGGTACTGAGTTGGTTGCGCCCTCAATGCGGGCGACGTCCGGGGTTATGCGCGCAGGGTGTGGGTGAAGCCGAGGGAGGTGAGTCCTTCGGACTGGCACAGCTTGTCGGAGGGGCCGTTCACCTCGGTTTGGAGGAGTTGGTAGGCGGCGCCGTGGGACTGGCCCCAGTGCATCGCGGTCTGCCACAGGAGGCGGCCCAGGCCTTGGCCCCTGGCTTTGGGCAGGACGGCGAAGTACTGGGGCATGAGCTGGGGGCGGTCGGTCGCGTCGGGGCGTACTTCCATGGGGCCGATCGCGCCCACGATGCGGTCCGCAACGGTGGCGGCGAGGACGGGTCCGCACCGGTCGGCCTGCATCTGGGTGTGGAGGAAGGCCAGGCCGTCGCGGGCCGTGGCTTCGGCGAATGGGGAGAAGGTCTTCCGCACGGCGCTGGGCCAGTCGGTGACGGGGCGAACGGGACCGCCAGGGTCGGGACAGGGGCCGACGGTGAAGTCCTTGAGGTGGATGCGGGTGCCGCGCGGGTGTGCGGTGTCGGCGCCGAGAGGGCGTACGACCCGGGCGTCGGCTGCGCCGTGCACGGTGGTGAGTTTCATCGCGAGCTCGGCGGCCTCGTCCACGGCGCTGTCGCCGAGACCGTAGGCGAAGACCCTGACGGTGCCACGTCCGCGCCGGGTCACGGTGGGGATCAGGGTGTGCCCGGGCTGGTGCACCACGTCCTCGCGGAGCACTCGCTCGTCCTTCTCGTCGCTCCAACGCCGGTCCTTGTCGTAGGGGAGGAAGTCTCCGGTGACGGCTGCTCGCAGGGTGTCCTCGAAGATCTCGACGGTCAGGGCATCGGGATGCACGGGACCGAGAGTCGGCACGATCGGAGCGGTCAGCAAGGGTTGGAGCCAGTCCCAGCGGAAGAACATGAGCGGCACCCTAACGGCTGGCCGACCTGGGCTCAGCCCCCGACGCGAGTACGCCGAGGGCTGAACGGAGTTGACTGGTTCAGGTCGGTCAGTGGGGGTTGTCGTCACCGGCGTCGCAAGAGCACTCCGCGCTCTCCACGATCATGTCGAGGTCCTGGACGGCGGTGATTGACGGGGTCGTGACGGGCGGGGCGCCGAGCCGGGTGAGACCGTCGATGCCTTCGGTCATGAGGTCGATCTGGTCGTCGCGGCCGACCTTGCAGATCGAGACCTCGGCGTGCGGGTCGGCGTGGAAGAACGTGTGTCCTGCGTTGCAGCCGGCGAACGGCTTGCGCTGTCGCAGGTGAGCGGCGAACTGGGCGAGCAGCGGCTCACCGCCGCCGTAGATCGTGGGCGTCATGTTCGTGTACGCGTGGTTCTCGACGTTCCACTCGTCGGCGAGGGCGGCCATCTCGTCGGCCTCGGAGGCGTTGTCCTCGGTCACCACGACGTTGATGCGCAGAGGAAGACCCGCCTCACGTGCGGCGTCCGTGCCGCGCCGGAACGCCTTCCACGCGCCACGGCGCTGGGTGAGCGTGTCGAAGGACTCCTCGCTCGCCCCGTACATGCTGACGACCAGGCGGTAGGGCGGGCAGTCGCGGAAGAGCTTGAGGAGATCGGGCCGCCAGAGCAGCGAGCCGTTGGTGGAGATGGTGAGCATCATCCGGCCTGCCAGGACCGATGAGCGTATCGCTTCGGCCATGAGGAGGTACAGCAGCCCGAAGAGCGATCCCCTGCTCACGATTATCCCGCGCACCTCACTGAGGGGGATCCACTTGATGCGGTCGGACTCGTTCTTCTCCGTTGGCGGACCAGCATAGGTTGCGCCATCCGCGCGGAAGACGTGATGTTGCGAGTCGGTGATCCCGTTGGCCGGCTCGGCGTAGATAAAGGGCTTGATAAGGCCAGGGCGCCAGCCTGTCTCCTCCAAGACTTCGCGTGCCCCCGTTCCTCGGGGGGCTCCCCCTCCTCGACCAGAGCCATGGGTAACTCCCAGGCCCAGGAGTCGGTGATGAAGCGGTGCCGCCACATCATCAGGACCTCTTGGTGATCATTGACCACGGCGGCCACGGCCAAGTGCCTGAATGTCCACCACAGATTCGCCCACTTGTTGGTGTAGATCAGTCGCTCACTGTGGGTCTTCCACTCCATACCTGCGGCCCCTCTTGATCGGTCTCCAGGATCTCAGACCGGCCCGGACGGGGAAGCAGGTTCGGCCGTTTCATGTCAGCTTGACGAGATAGCCCTGTGGTGCGGAAGCGGGGCAGCATAGAGATGCGCGCGAAACGAGCACCCGATGGCGGTGCGGATTCCGTTTGCGGTCCGGCCGAACAGGCCCGGTCACGGAGATCCAGAGGTTCGTTCCTCTGTGCGCCTCCGCAGGGCACGCGAGTTTTCATAGTACGGCCGACAGTGCGGCAGTGATGGCGGCCACGAGTGTCAGCGTGCCGGCGAAGGCGACGGCGGCCCGGGTCAGAGCAGCGGGATATGAGGCGCCGTCGAGGCGGGCGAGTTTGCCTGCGCCGGCGGCGGTCAGCAAGGCAAAAATGAGGATCAGTGTGACAGCGATCAGCAGGATGAGAAGGCTGGACATGACAGCATCTCCAGTAGGAAAGAGGGGCGTTGACGTGTCCGAAGGTCGCGAAAGAGATGTTCGCCGTGGTTCAGGCGGTGGATGATGAACATCGTCGGACACGCAGATCGAAAGGGCAGCGCAGGTGGGGGACCAAAGCCAGGAGCGCGACGCGGCGCTCATTGAGCTGCGTAATCGGTTGGATGACGGGTTGGCCCTCGCTCGCCTGACAAAGACCCAGCTCGCAGCCCGAACAAACCTGGGTCGCACGACGGTTCAGGAAGCGTTCAACACAAAGGCACCAGTGCCGTCCCCCGACACCATCGCGGCTCTTGCTCTAGCACTGGGTCTGCCAGAGACCGAACTACTGGAGCTGCGCCGCACAGCTGCTAGGGAATCGTCTGTTTCTCGAGGGACAGGCGATGTGTTGGGCAAGCCGATCCGAGACTGGAACGCGCACGACCTGGAAGTCCATCCGGCCGGGCCTGGAACCGACCACAGCCAAGTGCCTGCGCTCTCCAGCTACGTCCCTCGGGCCCACGACCGGAGGCTGTCAGATGCCGTCAGCGCGGCTATGGGTGGCCACAGCCAGATGATGGTGCTTGTCGGCGCATCCTCGACAGGCAAGACACGAGCATGTTGGGAGGCCGTGCAGCCACTGGCGGCGAAGGAGTGGCGGCTGTGGCATCCGTTCAACCCGACACGGGTGGAAGCTGCGCATGATGCACTTGCCCGGGTGGGACCTAGGACTGTCGTGTGGCTGAACGAGGCCCAGCATTATCTTGGCGACCCCATCCAAGGAGAGCAGATCGCAGCCGCCATCCATGCGCTGCTCACCACCCCCGCGCGCGGCCCAGTTCTAGTTTTGAGCACACTGTGGCCTGAGTACGCGCGCCGGTATACAGCCCCTCCAGCCCCCGGATCTCCGGATCCGCACAGCCGGGTGCGGGAGATTCTTGCCGGTCGGCTGGTCACGGTGCCGGATTCTTTCGATGAAAAGGCGCTGCAGGACGCGATCGCGCTCGCGGAGGCAGGGGACTCGCTGTTGGCCGACGCCCTCACCCGAGCGCGGAACAGCGGGCGGATAGCGCAAGACCTCGCGGGGGCCCCGCAACTCCTCGATCGCTATCGAACCGCCAGTCCATCCGCTAAGGCTGTGTTGGATGCAGCGATGGACGCCCGCCGGCTTGGCGTCGGCCTCCACTTGCCACAGAAGTTCCTTACTGATGCCGCGATTGACTACCTCAGCGACGATGACTATGACTCCATTCAGCAAATCGTCGACTGGGAACAACAGGCGTTTGCCGAACTTGCGGAGCCGGTTCACGGCAAGCATGCGCCCGTCCGCCCTGCGGGTCCCCGCCCAAAGCGTCGTCCGCCTGGCAGCCGACCTCCACTCGTCATAGAGGCGGAAGTTGGTTCAGTGGTCCGGCTTGCGGACTATCTTGAACAGCACGGTCGAATTACCCGACGCCGCTTGTGTCCCCCGGCGTCGTTTTGGAGTGCGGCCTACACCCACCTCGCCCGTCTCGATGACCTCAACAAGCTATCCGAGGCTGCAGCAGCTCGGCACCGACTTCAGTGGGCTCATCACCTATATCATCGTGCCATCAATTTTGGGTTTCCTGTTTCTGCATTTCATAGAGGCAACAAAAAACTTGCTCAAGAAGAACGTGCAGCCACCACCTCGGACGTCCTATTTGAATCGGGAATCGCTCGGATGCAATCCGGGGATGTGACGAGTGCTGAGGAACTTCTTCGGCAGGCTGCTGACGCCGGGCACACTAAGTCTCTGGGTGCTTTGGCGCTCCTGCAGGAGGAGGCGGGACAGCGGCAGAAAGCAGAAGCTCTGGCGCGACAGGCCGCCGATGCTGGATACCCTAAGGCCCTGCGATTGTTGGTGGAGCGCCGGGACAAGGCAGGCGACCGGAAAGGCGCAGAAGCCCTCGCGCGACATTTTGCTGACGCTGGCCATCCTGGGGCTATGCACCATCTGGCGCAGTTGCGGATGCAATCCGGGGATGTGACGAGTGCTGAGGAACTTCTTCGGCAGGCTGCTGACGCCGGGCACACTAAGTCTCTGGGTGCTTTGGCGCTCCTGCAGGAGGAGGCGGGACAGCGGCAGAAAGCAGAAGCTCTGGCGCGACAGGCCGCCGATGCT
>NZ_JBHZDA010000107.1:0-1382 GCF_042755665.1 Streptomyces sp. NPDC059142 | reverse complement strand
GCTGGATACCCTAAGGCCCTGCGATTGTTGGTGGAGCACCGGGACAAGGCAGGCGACCGGAAAAGCGCAGAAGCCCTCGCGCGACAGCTCGCTGACGCTGGCCATCCTGGGACCCTGTGGTTGTTGGTGGAGCAGCGGGAGAGGGCTGGGAAAACGGCGAGTGCAGACGCTCTTGTGCTGCAACTTGCCGACGCTGGGTACGTGGACGCGCCACGCTTATTGGTGGAGCGGCGGGAGGAGGCTGGGGAAGCGGCGAACGCTGAGACCATCTCGCAGCATGGCACCGACGACAGTCAGGTAGCTGTGTCAGGAGTCCATGTGGCGCGGCTAAAGGAAGTCGGCTCTCCGGACAGAGCTAGGGCGGTCGCTCGGCAGGCCGTCGAAGAGGGATATCCCGTGTCCCCGTACAGCCTGGCGGTGTTGCAGGTAAAGGCTGGAGATATGGCGGGCGCCGAGGTTCTCTTCCAGCAGGCTGTTGACGCCGGGGACATGGATGCTCTGTGGGCCCTGGTCGTACTACGGGAACGAGCCGGGGACCGACAGAGCGCAGAAGCGCTTGCGCGGCAGGCTGCCGAAGCCGGCCGCCCTCAAGCCTTGCGTGACTTGGCGGTGGTAAGGGCGAGGGCCGGGGACAGTGCGGGCGCTGAGGTCCTCTTCCGTCAGGCTGCCGACGCCGGCCACCCATACGCCCTGCGTGAACTTGCGCGGTGGCGAGACGAGGCCGGAGACCGGGCGGGTGCAGAGGTCCTCGCTCGGCAGGCTGCTGAAATCATCGGCACACCTGATGGTCTGCGCGCACTGGCGCGATGGCGGGAGCAGACCGGAGACCAGAGTGGCGCCGCGTACCTGTACCGCGAGGCTGCAGAAGCTGGCGACAGCGACGCCTTGATGGATCTTGCGGCACTGCGAGAGAAAGGAGGCAATCACAGCGAAGCTGCGGCTCTGTACCGTGAGGCCGCGGACACCGGCAATATTGAGGCTCTGCGCGTCCTTATATGGCGGCGGGAAATGCAAGGAGACCTAGAAGACGTCGAAGCCCTCTACCGAGAGGCAGCAGACGCTGGTAACGCTTGGTTCTTCCGCCTTGACCTCGATGCGCGGTGGCCCAACGGGCTGGACCCAGACGGTACCCCCAGCGTGAGCTGGTAATGAGGCGTTGCGACGACGCCACTGTTCGGAGTTGACGACAGCTCTGACGGCAACAACGGCACACTGAGGCGCATGATCGCTAACCTGAGCGATTGCAGTTTGAGGCCATCGGCACCCTTTATGGCTTGGTGCCCAATCCTACGGATCAGAAGGTTGCAGGTTCGAATCCTGCCGAGTGCACAGCAGAGCGAGAGGCCCCGGATCACTCCGGGGCCTCTCGCCTTTTCCTTGGC
>NZ_JBHZDA010000106.1:0-24571 GCF_042755665.1 Streptomyces sp. NPDC059142 | reverse complement strand
GGGGAAGGGATCCCGGCCGGGGCGTTCGCGTGTCCGGTGCCGTCGTGGGGCCTCTGGTCCGGGTCAGTCCTTCTCCAGGCGGATCGACTGCTGGCCCTGCTTGACCGTCGCGCCCGGCGCCACCGCCTCCACTAGGTACGTCCCGGCGCCGACCGCGCCGGCCGGCGGGGTGGCGCACCGCTCCGCGCTGCGGGCGCGGTTCCACTCGACGGTACGGGTGACGGTGCCGCCGGCCGGTACCCGGAAGAGCGCCTCGCCTGCCTGGGGGCAGTCCTTGGAGGACCAGACCCGTTCGTCGTCGGAGTCGGTGACGGTGAGGACCATGGCCTTCGGCCCGAAGTCCGCCTTGCAGGCGGTCGCCGAGGTGTTCTTGGCGGCCAGCCGGAACGCGGGCTTCTCGCCGGGGCCGTAGGCGACCTTCGTCGGGGCGAGGGTCAGCGTCAGGGAGCCGGGGGCGCAGTCCGGCAGTGCGGAACTCCCGGGCACCTGCTGGCCCGAGGTGGTCGTGCCGCCCGCGCCGGAGCCCGGACCGCCGCCGGAGGAACCCGCGGAACCGGAGGAGCCCGCGGAGCCGCCGCCGGACGACGCGCCGTCGCCGCCGCCCGCCCCGGAGCCCGCGCTGTCACCGCTCCCGTCGCCGTTCCCGCCGGAGCCCGCGCCGCCGGTGTCGCCGTTCTTGCCGCCGTCGGCGCCCGCGTCCGTACCGCCCTGGCCGCCGTCGCCCCCGTCGGCGCCCTCCGACTCGTCGCGGCCGCCCGGCTGTTCGCTGATGGCGGGGCCCGAACCGGAGGGGCCTGGGGTGATGGTCGTCGCGGGATTGGCGCCGTCGCCCTTGCCGTCGGTCTTCTTGCCACCTCCGCCCCAGGTGACGACCCATACGACCAGCAGGGCGAGCAGCGCGATCAGCGTCGCCGCTACTGCCCTCCGTCGCCAGTAGATGGTGGAGGGAAGCGGACCGACCGGATTGCGCAAAGATCCCACGGCGCAAACTGTACGAGAGATCCGCGCCAACTCCCGCCCCACATGCCGCCCATGTGCACAAGTTTTCCGGATCATCATCCCGGAGCGGCGAGTCGGGCGGCGATCTTCGACTGATGCGTATTCAGGTGGCGATTGAGGGAACTCCGGATGGCCTCGGTACGTTCTCCCCATGAACAGCAGCGCAACCAGCGGCCTCTATCGAGATGTCGTCGACTTCGCCCACTCCACCCCTTCCTGGTTCCAGTTCCTGGCGGAAATATGGACAGAAGCCGGACTGCTCTTGTTCGGGGTCCTCTTCGTCGTGATCTGGTGGCAGGCCAGACCGACCGGCTCGCGCGCCGTGGCCGTCGCGGTGCTCGCCCCGCTCGCGACCGCCTTCGCCTACGTGTGCAGCGAGGTGTCCAAATCGGTGATCCAGGAGGACCGGCCCTGCCGGACCGTCACGGGCGCCGTCTCCCTCATCCCCTGCCCGCCCGTGGGTGACTGGTCCTTCCCCAGCAACCACTCGACGATCGCCGGTGCCGCGGCGATCACCCTGGTGCTCGCCCGCCCCGTCCTCGCGTATCTGACGGTGCCGATGGCGCTGCTGATGGCGTTCTCCCGGGTCTTCGTCGGCGTCCACTACCCGCACGACGTGGCGGTGGGCCTGGTGTTCGGCGGTGTGGTGGCCACACTCGTCGTCCTGGTCGCGACCCGTCCCGTACAGCTCCTGGTCGACACGATGCGCTCCGGCAGGTCGGGGGCGGCGCTCTGGCTGGCGGGTCCCGGCGACGGCGCGCCGGTGGTGGCGCGCGGACGCCACAGCGCCGGACGGAGCTGAGCACGACCCCGGAAGAGAGACGGCCCCGGAAACGGAACGGGGCAGAGGACAAGGCGTACCTCCGGAGCGCGTCGGACCGACCGCGTGACGGCGACACCGCGCACGGGCACTGACCCGAGCGTGTGGAGCCCTCCGGCGTACTCCGGCGTACGCCTGCCTGCTGCACCGTCCGCGCGCCCGCACATGTCAGGATCGGTCTGCCATGACTGCTACCTCCGCGCACCCGACGCCCCCGCGCCACCCGTCGTCCCCGTCGCTCCCCGCCCCGGTGGACGGGACCGGTCCGGCCGCCCCGCCCTCCACCCTGCACACCCCCGTCATCGCCTGGTTCGAGACGCACGCCCGCGATCTGCCCTGGCGGCGCCCCGAGGCGGGCGCCTGGGGGGTGATGGTCAGCGAGTTCATGCTCCAGCAGACCCCGGTGAACCGGGTCCTCCCGGTGTACGAGCAGTGGCTCGCCCGCTGGCCCCGCCCCGCCGACCTGGCCGCCGAGGCGCCCGGCGAGGCGGTCCGCGCCTGGGGACGGCTCGGCTATCCGCGGCGTGCGCTACGGCTGCACGGCGCCGCGAAGGCGATAACGGAGCGGCACGGCGGTGACGTACCCCGCGAGCACGCGCAGCTCCTCTCGCTGCCCGGGATCGGCGAGTACACGGCCGCGGCGGTCGCGTCGTTCGCGTACGGGCAGCGGCACGCCGTGCTCGACACGAACGTACGGCGCGTCCTGGCCCGCGCCGTGAACGGCGTCCAGTACCCGCCCAACGCGACCACCGCCGCCGAGCGGAAGCTCGCGCGGGCGCTGCTGCCCGAGGACGCGGCGACGGCGGCGCGCTGGGCCGCCTCCTCCATGGAGCTGGGCGCGCTGGTCTGCACGGCGAAGAACGAGGGGTGCGCGCGCTGCCCCATCGCCGCGCGGTGCGCCTGGCAGCTCGCCGGGAAGCCCGCCCACGACGGGCCGCCGCGGCGCGGCCAGACCTACGCGGGCACGGACCGGCAGGTGCGCGGCAAGCTGCTCGCCGTCCTGCGGGAGGCGTCGGCGCCCGTACCGCAGAAGGCGCTCGACGCGGTGTGGGACGAGCCGGTGCAACGGGCGCGGGCCCTGGACGGGCTGGTCGCCGACGGACTGGTCGAACCCCTGGAGAACGCCCTGTACCGGCTGCCGCAGAGCTGAGCCGGGCCGGGCCGCCGTTACACAACCGATGGACAGCCGTGCGTCCTCCGACGGCTGTCCCGCACAGCCTCGTGACAAGCGCTCCGTAATTTCGGTGGCGTCAGGAAAGTGCCGTCGGGTCAGGGAACGGCACGGATGGTCACGGGGTCGGAGGCGGTTGGCATGTCGCAGGGTGAGGTGCTCGGATTCGAGGAGTACGTGCGTACCCGGCAGGAGGCTCTGCTGCGGAGCGCCCGGCGTCTCGTACCCGATCCCGTCGACGCGCAGGATCTGCTCCAGACCGCGCTGGCCCGTACGTACGGCCGCTGGGACGGCATCGCCGACAAGTCCCTCGCGGACGCCTACCTCCGCCGCGTCATGATCAACACCCGTACGGAGTGGTGGCGCGCCCGCAAGCTCGAAGAGGTCCCCACCGAGCAGCTTCCCGACGCGAGCGTCGAGGACGGCACCGAGCAGCGGGCCGACCGCGCGCTGCTGATGGACATCCTCGGAGTGCTGGCTCCGAAGCAGCGCAGCGTCGTCGTGCTGCGACACTGGGAGCAGATGAGCACGGAGGAGACGGCCGCGGCGCTCGGCATGTCGGCGGGTACGGTGAAGAGCACGCTGCACCGCGCGCTGGCACGGCTCCGCGAGGAGCTGGAGAACCGCGCGGCCGAGAGCCGGGACGCCAACACGCCTCAGAAGCCGGCGGTGGTCCGTCGTGACGCACGTGGCGGCCGGGGTGGCCGCCGGGAACGGGGGCGGGAGAGGTGCGCGGCCTGAGAGGCCCCGATCGGTCGGGGAGCGGATCGGCGGGAAACGGCCCGGAACGGACGACGGCGGAGCGCGCGCCCCTGGCGGCGGGTGGCGCGGTCCTGGCCGGGCTCGTCGCCGTCGGCCTGCTCGCGGCCGGCTGTTCGACGGGCGGTACGGGGACCCGGGACGAGGGCGCGGCCGAGAACACGCCGGTCGAGCGGGCCGCCCCCACGCACAAGGCGTCCGTGGTGCCCCCCTCCCGGACCGTCGACGCGCTGTCCCTCCTCAGGAACGACCCCAAGGTCAGCCCGCGGATCAAGGCCGACCTCAAACGGTGCGGCGAGGACACCGCCCCGGTGGACACCTCGTACGGGAACCTCACCGGCGGGGCCGCGCCCGACGTGGTGATCAACGTGATGACGTGCGGCGACGCCGTCGGCATCGGCACCTTCGTGTACCGCGAGAAGGACAAGGCGTACGAGAACGTCTTCGCCGCCGAGGAACCGGCGGTCTACTCCACGATCGACCGCGGCGAACTGGTCGTCACGCAGCAGGTGTACGCGAAGGGCGACCCGATGTCGTACCCCTCGGGCGAGGACGTGGTCACGTACATCTGGGGCGACGACAAGTTCAGCGAGCGGTACCGCGTACGCAACGACTACCGACGGTCGGTGCCCGGATCCGAGCCCTCCGTCGTCGACGGGGGCTGACGCACCCGCCCCACCGCGCACAGCTCACCGCGCACTGTTCACCGCCTCACCGCCTGTCAGCCCGCCGCACACCGCACACCGCACACCGCACACCGCACGATCCGACACCCACGACCGAGAACTGAGAGCCGCAGGATGGCCGAGACCCATGTCCTGTTCGTCGAGGACGACGACGTCATCCGCGAAGCCACCCAACTCGCGCTGGAGCGCGACGGCTTCGCGGTCACCGCGATGCCGGACGGCCTCTCCGGCCTGGAGGCGTTCCGCGCGAACCGGCCCGACATCGCGCTGCTCGACGTGATGGTCCCGGGCCTGGACGGCGTCAGCCTGTGCCGGCGGATCCGCGACGAGTCGACCGTGCCCGTGATCATGCTGTCGGCGCGCGCCGACTCGATCGACGTGGTGCTCGGCCTGGAGGCGGGCGCCGACGACTACGTGACCAAGCCCTTCGACGGCGCGGTGCTCGTCGCCAGGATCCGTGCCGTCCTGCGCCGCTTCGGCCACGCGGGCCGCCCGGCCGGGGACCCGGGGCGGCCGGGCGGTCCGGGCGGGCCCGACGAGCACGGGGTGCTCTCGTTCGGCGATCTGGAGATCGACACGGAGGGCATGGAGGTACGGCGCGGCGGCGTCCGGGTGGCGCTGACCCCGACCGAGATGCGGCTCCTGCTGGAGTTCTCGTCCGCGCCCGGCACGGTGCTCTCCCGGGACAGACTGCTGGAGCGGGTCTGGGACTACGGCTGGGGCGGCGACACCCGGGTCGTGGACGTCCACGTGCAGCGGCTGCGCACCAAGATCGGCCAGGACCGGATCGACACGGTCCGCGGTTTCGGCTACAAGCTCAAGGCATGAAGCGCCTCGCCCTGCGCACCGGCGTCAGGTGGAAGATCAGCATCGCGATCGCGGCGGTCAGCGCGCTCGTGGCGGTCGCCCTGAGTCTGGTCGTCCACAACTCGGCCCGGGTCTCCATGCTCGACAACGCGCGTGAAGTCCAGCTCGAACGACTGCTGTTCGCCCAGCGGATGTACGAGAGCACGAAGGAAGCCAAGTTCGGCACCAAGGTCGACGACCCGGCCCTGCCGCGCTCCCTGGAACGGAAGATGGCCCAGGGACGACGCGCGACCTATGTGCAGGAGGGGGAGAACGGGGTGCCCGACGTCTGGGCGGCCGTCCCGCTCGGCAACGGCACCGTGCTCTCGCTGCACAGCAAGTTCGCCGACCGTTCCAACACGATCATGAAGGACCTGGACCGGTCCCTGATCATCGGCTCGGTCTCGGTGGTCTTCGGCGGCTGCGCCCTCGGGGTGCTGGTCGGCGGCCAGCTCTCGCGCCGGCTGCGCAAGGCCGCCGCGGCGGCGGGCCGGGTCGCGCAGGGGCATACGGACGTGCGGGTCGGGGAGGCCGTGGGCGGTGTCGTACGCGACGAGACGGACGAGCTGGCCCGCGCGGTGGACGCGCTGACGGACGCGCTGAACGAGCGGATCGAGGCGGAGCGCCGCGTCACCGCGGACATCGCCCATGAGCTGCGCACCCCGGTGACGGGGCTGCTCACCGCGGCCGAGCTGCTGCCGCCGGGGCGCCCCACCGAGCTGGTGCGCGACCGGGCGCAGGCCATGCGGACCCTGGTCGAGGACGTCCTGGAGGTCGCCCGGCTCGACAGCGCCTCGGAGCGCGCGGAGCTTCAGGAGATCGCGCTCGGCGAGTTCGTCGCACGGCGGGTGGCCACGCTCAACCCCGACATCGAGGTACAGGTCGTCCACGACTCGTGGGTCAGCACCGACCCGCGCCGGCTGGAGCGCATCCTGGGCAATCTGCTGGCCAACGCCGCCAAGCACGGCGGCACCCCGGTCGAGGTCACCGTGGAGGGCCGGGTGGTACGGATACGGGACCACGGCCCCGGCTTCCCGGAGGCGCTGCTCCGCGAGGGGCCCAGCCGTTTCCGTACGGGGGCCACGGACCGCGCGGGGTACGGGCACGGTCTGGGGCTGACCATCGCCGCCGGGCAGTCCCGGGTCCTGGGCGCCCGGCTCACGTTCCGCAACGCCGCCCCGGCGGGGGCGCCGGGCAGCGGCGCGGGCGGCGCGATCGCGGTCCTCTGGCTCCCGGAGCACGCCCCGACGAACACCGGCAGCTTCCCGATGCCGCTCTTCCAGGACCTGGAGGGCCCCCGGGACTGAGCGGGACGGCTTCCGGCCCTGTCCCATGAGGCGGGACAGGGCCGGAAGCAGGGGGAGGGGTGGGGGTCAGACGGTCTGCGGGACCTTGCCGTCCACCGCGGGGACCTCGTCGGCCTCCTTCGGACCCGCGCCCCGCAGCGGGACCTCGCGGACGAAGAAGGCGACCGCGAACCCGATGACCGCGATGCCCGCGCCGAGCAGGAACGCCGAGTGCGTACCGGCGGAGACCGCCTGCTGGTACGCCTCGCGCACCATGTCCGGCAGCTTCGCCAGGCTCGCCGCGTCGAGCTGCGCGGACTGCTCCGTCACACCGGCGCCGCCGGAGCCCGCGTGGGCCGCCATCTCGTCCTGCACCTTGCCGGTGAAGAGCGCGCCCATGATCGCGGCGCCGAAGGAGCCGCCGAGCGTACGGAAGAGGGTGGTCGTGGACGAGCCGACGCCCATGTCCTTCATCTCGACGCTGTTCTGCGCCACCAGCATCGTGATCTGCATCAGGAAGCCCAGACCGGCGCCGAGCACCGCCATGTAGATGCCCGAGGTGAGCCGTGTGGTGTCCGGGCCCATCTGCGCCAGGAGGAAGAGCCCCGTGACCATCAGGCCGCTGCCCACGATCGGGAAGATCTTGTACTTGCCGGTGTTGGTGGTGATCCGCCCCACGACCAGCGAGACGAGCATCATCGACAGGAGCATCGGCAGGAGCAGCAGACCGGAGTTGGTGGCGGAGGCGCCCTGCACGGCCTGCTGGTAGAGCGGGAGGAAGAGCACCGCGCCGAACATCACGAAGCCGGTCAGGAAGCCGACGATCGACATGATCGTGAAGTTGCGGCTGCGGAAGATGTGCAGCGGCATGATCGGTTCGGCGACCTTGGTCTGTACGGCGACGAACCCGACGAGCGCGGCGACACCGACGAAGATCAGCAGCAGGATCATCCCGGAGGTCCAGGCGTAATCCGTACCGCCCCAGGTCGTGACCAGCACGATCGAGGTGATGCCGACGGTCAGCAGCCCGGCGCCGAGGTAGTCGACCTTGACCTTCTTCGAGCGGTCCCTGGCGGGCAGGTGCAGTACGGCGCTGATCATCGCGAGGGCGACGGCGCCCAGCGGCAGGTTGATGTAGAAGCTCCAGCGCCAGCCGAGGTGGTCGGTGATCGTGCCGCCGACCAGCGGTCCGCCGATCATGGCGAGGGCCATGACGCCGGCCATCATGCCCTGGTACTTGCCGCGCTCCCGGGGCGGGATCAGGTCACCGATGATCGCCATGACGCCGACCATCAGACCACCGGCGCCGAGTCCCTGGACGGCCCGGAAGCCGATGAGCTGGCCCATGTCCTGGGCCATGCCGCTGAGCGCGGAGCCGATCAGGAAGACGACGATCGAGGCGAGGAAGACGCCCTTGCGTCCGTACAGGTCGCCGAGCTTGCCCCAGATCGGGGTGGCGGCCGCCGTGGCGAGGGCGTACGCGGTGACCACCCAGGAGAGGTGGGCGAGGCCGCCCAGCTCACCGACGATGGTCGGCATCGCCGTACCGACGATCATGTTGTCGAGCATCGCGAGCAGCATCGCGATCATCAGCGCCAGCAGGACGACGCGCACGCTGCGCGGCTGCCGCCCCCCGCCGGTGGCGGCCTCGGCGGCCTCGGCGGTCGCCACGGACCCGGCGGTCGTCAGGGACCCCGTGCCGTCCCCCGTTGGTGCCGCGTCCGCGGCCTTCCCCGGCTGTTTCCCGTTCGAACTCATCGTCCCCACCGCTCCCCTGGTACATCTTGATGCCTGGTACATGTGCCGGACCGGTCACTTACTTGCCGACCGGCTAGCTGACTACACTGCGGTAAAGTAGACCTCTACTTGCCGGGCGTCAAGTAAGTTATTCGGGAGAGCAGCCATGGGCAGCACGCAGCACCCCCGGCGGGGCAACACCCGCCAGCGCATCCAGGACGTCGCGCTGGAACTGTTCGCGGAACAGGGGTACGAGAAGACCTCGCTGCGGGAGATCGCCGAACGGCTGGACGTCACGAAGGCGGCGCTCTACTACCACTTCAAGACCAAGGAAGACATCCTGATCAGCCTCTTCCAGGACCTCACACGTCCGATCGACGAGCTGATCGCCTGGGGCCAGGAGCAGCCGCCCACCCTGGAGAGCAAGCAGGAGATCCTGCACCGCTACAGCGCGGCCCTGGCGAGCGCGGCACCGCTCTTCCGCTTCATGCAGGAGAACCAGGCGACCGTACGCGAGCTGAGCGTCGGCGAGAGCTTCAAGAGCCGCATGGTCGGCCTGTTCGACCTCTTCAAGGACCCGGGCGCCTCCATGACCGACCAGGTCCGGTGCGTGAGCGCGCTCTTCACCATGCACGCGGGCACGTTCGCGCTCAAGGACGTCGAAGGAGACCCCGAGGAGAAGCGCGAGGCCATCCTGGAGGTCTCCATGGAGCTGATCACCAAGGCACACCACGGGACCACGTCCTGAGACCTGGTCCCGTGGTGGTCCCGTGGCGGGGTCACTCCCCCGCGGCCGGTGTCCCGGCGTCGGGCGCTCCGGCGCCGGATGTCCTGGCGACGGGCGCCCTGACGTCGGGCGTCGTGGCGCCGGGTGTCCTGACGCCAGGCGCCCTGACGGCAGGTGTCCTGACGCCAGGCGCCCTGACTCCGGGGTGTCACACCTTGACGCCGACGGAGCGCAGGAAGGGCACCGGGTCGACGGCCGAGCCGTAGTTCGCCGTCGTACGGATCTCGAAGTGCAGGTGCGGGCCGCTGGAGTTGCCGGTGTTGCCGGACAGGGCGATCTTCTGCCCCGTCTTGACCGACTGGCCGATCCGCACGTCGACCTTCGAGAGGTGCGCGTACTGCGAGTACGTACCGTTCTTGTGCTTGATCACGATCGCGTTGCCGTACGCGGGGCCGTCACCGGCACCGTTGGGGCCGGCCTTGACCACGGTGCCCGTGTGGGCGGCGTGGACGGCGGTGCCGACCGGCACGGCGAAGTCCTGGCCGGAGTGCTTGTGCGACCACATCGAGCCGCCACGGCCGAACTTGGCGCTCAGCGTGTACTTCTTGACGGGGTCGGTCCACGCGGCGGCCTTCTTGGCCTCGGACGCGGCCTTGCTCTGCGCGGCGCCGGCGGCCTTGGCCTGGACGGCGGCCTGCTGGTGCACGGCGGCGGCCGAGACCGAGGAACCGGCCGGGCTCGCATGGGCGTCACCGCTGGTCGCGGCGAACGCGGTCCCCGCCCCGGCCACCATCGTCACTCCGAGTCCGGCAGCCAGAACGCCGGCACGGGCACGAAGGGCGGACGGGCGGGACAGACGGGACAGGTTGCGCTGCGACATACGGGATGAACCTCCGGGCAAGAATGGTCCCGGCACTCATGCGCCGGGCTGGCCTCACCTTGGTAACCCGGACCCACTCGCATCCCAAAACACCTCATCTACGACATCTCGTCGTAGCACCGGCGGTGACCCTCGGCCTCTTGACGCCCCGCCCGCCCCGCGCACCGCACAGGCACCGCAGAGCCGGGGCTTCCTGTCGAACCGGCGGCTTCCGCACTATTCCGTCTAGTAGCGCCGAAAACGCCTGTGCGCCTTGTCACGGCGGCGGGCCCGAGGACTGTCCGTTTCGGGACCAAAGCCCCGGCCCGCGCTCTAGGCTCGGAAGCTTCGAACCAGGAACACCACCAGGGGGACACGACCATGACCACACCGGCCCACGCCCGTCCCGACGACCACGAGCACGGCTTCGACGGCATCGAACTGGCCGACGCGATCCAGTCCGTACGGGACCAGCTCATCGACGCCGCCACCCGCGCCACCGGGGCTCCCGTGGCCTTCGAGGTCGGTGACGTCCAGATGGAGTTCACGCTGGAGCTGCGCAAGGAGGTCAAGGGCGGCGCGAAGGTCAAGGCCTGGGTGGTGGAGGCCGGCGCGGACGCCTCCCGGACCTCGGGCCGCACCCACAAGGTCTCCTTCACGCTGAAGCCCCGGGACGCCCGCTCCGGCGCGCCCTGGAAGGTCGGCAACAAGGACCACGGCAGCACGGCGGGCTTCGGCGGCGGCCCGGCGGACGGCGCGGGCACAGGCGGCACCGGAGGCAGCGGCACCGGCCCGGACGGTGGCGCGCGGTGAGCGCGTCCCGCGTCGTCGCGGTCTTCGGCGAGCAGCAGGGCACGGGCGTACTCCTCACCCCACGCTCCGTGCTGACCTGCGCACACGTGGTCGGCGCCATGGACAGGACGGCGATCGCCCATCCCGGCAGCGCCGAGAGCCTCGCCGCCGAGGTCCAGTGGCGCGACGACGCCCTGGACGCCGCCCTGCTCGTCACCGACCACGACATCCTCGCCCCGGAGGTGGCCGCGCCGCTCGGCCGCCTCCGTGCCGGCACCCTCGCCACGGAGGGGCCGCTGCCGCACTGCGAGATCGTCGGCTTCCCCGACATCCAGCGGTACGGGGAGCACGGCGCCCTGGAGCTGGACCAGTACCGCGCCACCGTCCTCCCCACGGCGGGACGGCTGCGTACCGCCCTGGTCTGTGAGCTGGACCACTCGGCGGCGGCCGAGCGCGCCGACGACACCACCCCGCTCCAGGGCCTCTCCGGCTCCCCGGTCTTCGCGGGCGCCGTCCTGCTCGGCATCGTCACCCAAGTGCCCCAGGGCCGCCGCCACTTACGGGTGGAAGGCGTGCCCATGTCCCGGATCCTGGCGACGGAGAGCCCGCTCCGCAGCACGTTCCGGGTCACACCGGTGACCGATGTCCACCCACGGGACGAGCGCTTCGAGAACGAGTACGCGAAGGCCGTCAAGGCCCGCTACCGCAAGACCCGGATCTTCGGCATCGACGAACTGGGCACGAACGAGGCGACCTGGGACCTGGACACGGCCTATCTGAGCCTGGAGGCCGGCGGCCGGGAGCGGCCCTCCGGCCTGGACCGGCCCGAGCCGCACCGCCCGTCCCCGGTCCGGCCCAGCCGGATCGACAACCTGCTGGCGGACCGCCCCCGCACCCTGCTGCGCGGCGAGGCCGGCGCGGGCAAGACCACCCTGGTGTGGTGGCTGGCCGCCCACGCCGCCTGCGGCACGCTCGGCCCGGAACTGGCCGACCTCAACGGCCTGATCCCGTTCGTCGTCCCCCTGCGCACCGTGCACGCCCGGGGCACCGGGCTGCCGACCCCGTCCCGGCTCTCCTCCGTGGCGCAGATCCTGACGGACGACGCGCCTCCCGGCTGGGAGCGGCGGGTCCTGGAGGCGGGCCGGGGCTTCCTCCTGGTGGACGGCGTGGACGAGGTGCCCCCCGACGAGCGCGAGCACACCCGGGTCTGGCTGAACGAACTGCTCGACCTGTACCCCGCCACCCGCTGCCTGGCCACGGTGCGCCCGCTCGCCGTCGAGGAGGAGTGGCTGCGCTCCGGACGCTTCGACGAACTGCAACTCCTCCCGATGGGCCACGAGGACATCCAGGCGTTCGTCACGGCCTGGCACCGGGCCGCCCGTCTCGAATGCGAGACGTACGCGGACGAGAGGCGCGCCGAGGAGGAGCGCGCCGAACTCACCACGCTGGAGGCCGAGCTGCGGGCCCAGTTCGCCCAGAACGACGCCCTGCGCACCCTCGCCCAGACCCCGTTGCTCTGCGCCGTCATCTGCGCCCTGCACCGCCGCAGGGGCGGCCTCCTGCCCGACACCCGCTGGGAGCTGTACCGCTCCACGCTCGCGATGCTCCTCGGCACCCGCGACACCCAGCGCGGCATCGCCAACCCCGACGGCATCACGATGGGCTTCGAGGAGCATCTGGAGCTGTTGCAGTCCCTGGCGGTCTGGCTGGTACGGGGCGGGCAGGCGCAGCTCTCGCGCGAAGTGGCGGAGGGGCAGATCAAGGTGGCGATGCGGCGGCTGCCCCAGGTCGCCAAACAGGGCTCGGCGGCCACCGTCCTGACGCATCTGCTCAACCGCAGCGGTCTGCTCCAGGAACGCGGCGACGACGAGGTCCACTTCATCCACCGCACGTTCCAGGACTATCTGGCGGCCCGCGCCCTGGTCGAAGGCGGCTCGCTCCCCGAGCTGCTCCACAACGCCCACAACGAGCAGTGGCAGGACACCGTCCGGCTGACGGTGGGCCACTGCCGCCCCAACGAAGTCCGTTCCCTGATCGAGGGGTTGCTGGAGAACGGGGAGGGCGCCGCCGACCACGCCGAGCGCGCGACCCTGTACACGCTCGCGGCCCGCTGTCTCCTCGACACGGTCGTGGTCGACGAGACGGTCGGCGAGATGGTCGCCGCCCGGATCCGCACCCTGCTGCCGCCGCGCGACGCGACCGGCGTGGAGCTGCTGGCGTCGCTGGGCGGTTATGTCCTGCCCTTCCTCCCCGAGCCGTCCTCGCTGGACCCGGTGGAGGCCACGTATGTCACCGAGCTGATCTGCGAGATCGGGGGCAGCGAGGCCGTCCCCCACGCGAAGCGGTACGCGCTGTACGACAGTTCCGAAGTACGGTCGCGGCTCGCCAACAGCTGGTCGCGCTTCCCCGCGAAGGAGTTCGGCGGTGAAGTCCTCGCCCTGCTCCCGCTCGCCGAGGCGGACGTCCTGGTCGACCGCGCCGACCAACTCCCCCTGCTCAGGGAGCTGGCCCCGTTCGACACCCTCACGCTCCGGGGCGATTTCTCGGCGGCCCGGCTCCGCCGCGACCTGGCCGGTGTGGAGGTCGGCCAGGTGTACGTGTCGGCGAACGGGGCGCTCGACGACCTGTCCTTCGTCCGGGGGCTGCCCACTCTGAGGCAGCTCACCACGATCGACTGTCCGGCGGTCACCAACCTCACGCCGCTGAAGAAGACCGGCATCGATCTGCTCAATCTGAGCCTGCACGGCATCACCCAGACACAGCTCGCGTCGATCCGGTCCATCCCGAACCTCACCGCGCTGCTGCTCCGCTACCGGAGCACATCCACGGCGCGCAAGCTGCCCGCCGCACATCCGCAGGTGATCGCACTCGATGTCGAGTGCCTGAAGCGGATCGACCTCTCCACGCTGCGGATGTGGCCGTCGCTCCGCTATCTGACGCTGGAACTCGACTCCTGCACCTGGCTGGTCCGTGGCCGGCGTACCGTCACCCCGGCCCCGCAGATCAGGATGCTGGAGCTGCGTCTCAGGGCCGACCACGCCGGGGTGGAGCAGATCGCCGCCGCCTTCCCCGCTCTCGCGGAGCTGGAAATCGTCTCCGCCGTATCGCGGGTCCAGGAGCTGGACCTCACCCCCCTGCACGCCCTCCCCGGGCTGCGGGTCACCGTCTCGTCGGAGTGGCCCGGCGTCCTGCCCACCCTTCTCGGCGCCGAGCCCTTGGGCGACCGCCTGACCGTAGAGGGCTAGGACATACGGAAAAAGGGGCTGCCCCGGACCCGTGTCGAACGGTCCGGGGCAGCCCCTTCGGGCACTCAGCCCGGCATCACGCGCGCAGAGCGCCCGTCACGCCTCCTTCGTCAGGTTCGGGCCGCCGCCCGCCGCCTGCTCGATCGGGGGGACGTCCGGCAGCGGGGACTTCTCCTCGCCGCGGAAGGTGAACTTCTTCGCGTCACCCTCGCCCTCCGTGTCCACGACCACGATGTGACCGGGGCGCAGCTCACCGAAGAGGATCTTCTCGGAGAGGATGTCCTCGATCTCCCGCTGGATCGTCCGGCGCAGCGGCCGGGCGCCCAGGACCGGGTCGTAGCCCTTCTTCGCGAGCAGCGACTTGGCGTTGGGGCTCAGCTCCAGGCCCATGTCGCGGTCCTTGAGACGCTCGTCCACCTTGTCGACCATGAGGTCGACGATCTGGATGATGTCTTCCTCGGTGAGCTGGTGGAAGACGACCGTGTCGTCGACACGGTTGAGGAACTCGGGCCGGAAGTGCTGCTTCAGCTCTTCGTTGACCTTGTTCTTCATCCGGTCGTAGTTCGTCTTCGTGTCGCCCTGCGCCGCGAAGCCCAGGTTGAAGCCCTTCGAGATGTCCCGCGTCCCGAGGTTGGTCGTCATGATGATGACCGTGTTCTTGAAGTCCACGACCCGGCCCTGGGAGTCGGTCAGACGACCGTCCTCCAGGATCTGGAGAAGGGAATTGAAGATATCGGGGTGGGCCTTCTCGACCTCGTCGAAGAGAACGACGGAGAACGGCTTCCTGCGGACCTTCTCGGTGAGCTGGCCGCCCTCTTCGTATCCCACGTAACCGGGGGGAGAACCGAAGAGACGGGAAACCGTGTGCTTCTCGCTGAACTCCGACATGTCGAGAGCGATCAGCGCGTCCTCGTCGCCGAAGAGGAATTCGGCGAGCGTCTTCGACAGCTCGGTCTTACCGACACCGGACGGACCGGCGAAGATGAACGAGCCACCGGGGCGCTTCGGGTCCTTCAGACCCGCTCGCGTACGGCGGATCGCCTGCGAGAGCGCCTTGATGGCGTCCTTCTGGCCGATGACGCGCTTGTGCAGCTCGTCCTCCATGCGGAGCAGCCGGGAGGACTCCTCTTCCGTGAGCTTGAAGACCGGGATGCCCGTGGCCGTCGCCAGGACCTCGGCGATCAGCTCTTCGTCCACCTCGGCGACGACGTCCATGTCGCCGGCCTTCCACTCCTTCTCCCGCTTGGTCTTCGCGGCGAGGAGCTGCTTCTCCTTGTCACGGAGAGAGGCGGCCTTCTCGAAGTCCTGGGAGTCGATGGCCGACTCCTTGTCGCGGCGGACTCCGGCGATCTTCTCGTCGAACTCGCGGAGGTCCGGCGGCGCGGTCATCCGGCGGATGCGCATCCGGGAGCCGGCCTCGTCGATCAGGTCGATCGCCTTGTCCGGCAGGAAGCGGTCCGAGATGTAGCGGTCGGCCAGCGTCGCGGCGGCGACCAGCGCGGAGTCCGTGATGGACACGCGGTGGTGCGCCTCGTAACGGTCGCGCAGACCCTTCAGGATCTCGATCGTGTGCGGCAGCGACGGCTCCGCGACCTGGATCGGCTGGAAGCGGCGCTCCAGGGCCGCGTCCTTCTCCAGGTGCTTGCGGTACTCGTCGAGCGTGGTCGCACCGATGGTCTGGAGCTCACCGCGGGCCAGCATCGGCTTCAGGATGCTGGCGGCGTCGATCGCGCCCTCGGCGGCGCCGGCACCCACGAGGGTGTGCAGCTCGTCGATGAACAGGATGATGTCGCCGCGGGTGCGGATCTCCTTCAGGACCTTCTTCAGGCGCTCCTCGAAGTCACCGCGGTAGCGGGACCCGGCGACGAGCGCGCCGAGGTCGAGGGTGTAGAGGTGCTTGTCCTTGAGGGTCTCGGGCACCTCGCCCTTGACGATGGCCTGCGCCAGTCCCTCGACGACCGCCGTCTTGCCGACGCCGGGCTCGCCGATGAGGACCGGGTTGTTCTTGGTACGGCGGGACAGCACCTGCATGACCCGCTCGATCTCCTTCTCGCGCCCGATGACCGGGTCGAGCTTGGATTCGCGGGCCGCCTGGGTGAGGTTCCGGCCGAACTGGTCGAGGACCAGGGACGTGGAGGGCGTGCCCTCCGCAGGACCGCCCGCTGTGGCGGCCTCCTTGCCCTGGTAGCCGGAGAGCAACTGGATGACCTGCTGCCGCACCCGGTTGAGATCGGCGCCCAGCTTCACGAGGACCTGGGCGGCGACGCCCTCGCCCTCGCGGATCAGGCCGAGCAGGATGTGCTCGGTGCCGATGTAGTTGTGGCCGAGCTGAAGGGCCTCGCGGAGCGACAGCTCCAGGACCTTCTTGGCACGGGGGGTGAAGGGGATGTGCCCGGACGGGGCCTGCTGGCCCTGGCCGATGATCTCCTCCACCTGCTGGCGGACCGCCTCGAGCGAAATCCCGAGGCTCTCCAGGGCCTTAGCGGCGACACCCTCACCCTCGTGGATAAGGCCCAGGAGGATGTGCTCGGTGCCGATGTAGTTGTGGTTGAGCATCCGGGCTTCTTCCTGAGCCAGGACGACAACCCGCCGCGCGCGGTCGGTGAACCTCTCGAACATCGTTAATCGCTCCTCAGAGCGGTCAGGCAGTAAAGGGGTCGGTCCCCTCCCTGTCCTTCCGCAGCTTAGTCCCGCAAGCGGGGACCGCTCATTCCAACTGCCGACTACCTGTCCCAGGCTCCCAGCCCCGAACGCCGGACAACACCTTCAACCTGATGGTGGGAGACGATGTTCCCGCAGGCCAGGCATATACCCCCCGCATCACTACGCCGATGGCGAACGCGGGACGCCAGGAACCGCGTGTCGCCCCTTCCCACTAGGAATGTCTTACCCGCTCCCACCGACACTCCATGCGGCGCGCCCCGTTTCACTCCGCTACGGGCGAACACCCTTGCGCTCCCCCGCGCGCCCGCACGCCCCCGAATCGAGGACTGTGCGCGACGGTACGCGTACCGAGCGTAACTCCGGGCGGCAGTCGGGAGTTTCCCGGGGTATGGCTCCGACCGTACCCCCACCCCGCGCCCCGTCCGACGACGGCCGCGGCCCCCGGCACACGCGGTGCGCGCGGCCGTACGCACCGTGGCGCGAGGAGCGGTACGAGGAGTGGTACGAGGACGGGCTCGGCTGGCCGACCGCGTCCGGGCCGCCGCTCCGACTGCTCACCGGGGTCCGGTTCGACGTGCTGGAGCTGCCGGCCGACGCGGGCGCCGCGCTGCTGCGGCGGACCGGCCCGACGGGCGGTCCGGTGGCGCTCAGCGGCTGTGGCGGTCTGGTCCGGCTGCTGGTGGCCGAGGGGAGCGCGGACGAGCTGCCCGGACTGCTCGACTGGCTGGACTGGGGCGGTATCGCCCTGGGGCTGACGGCGCTCGGCGCGGGCGGGCGGATGGCCGCCCCCGTACCGGCGGTCCCTCCGGCGGCCGGCTCCCCGGCCGGGTCCGGCGCCTCACGGGGCGCCGCTCCCCCGCGGCCGACGGGCGGCGCGGCCGAGGGGGCCGCCAGATGGCTGCGGCCCCCCGAGCCCGGACGTGAGGTGGAACCGACGCTGCCGGCGCTCACACTCTCCGGACGGGGGGACGGTGACGGGGGCAGGGGTGGGGGTGCCCCCGATCTCGTACGGCTCGTGGCCGCGGCGGCCACGGAGTGCCACCGGGCCCGCCTGCTGCGCGGAAATGTGTTCCGTGCGAATACTCAGCCGTTGGCCTTCTCGTAGGCTTCACGGATCTCGGCGGGAACACGGCCGCGGTCGTTGACGCTGTAGCCGTTCTCCTTCGCCCACTTGCGGATTTCGGCGGTGTCCTTGTTGCCACCGGCCGCCACACGGCCCTTGCCACGGCTGCCCGCGGCGCGGCCACCGGTACGCCGGCCACCCTTGGTGTACGGATCGAGGAGACCCCGCAGCTTGTCCGCATTGGCCGTGGTGAGGTCGATCTCGTAGGTCTTGCCATCCAGAGCGAACGTCACCGTCTCGTCCGCCTCGCCGCCGTCGAGGTCATCGACAAGAAGGACCTGAACCTTCTGTGCCACCGGATTTCCTTTCATCGAAAATGCAGTACGCGGAAAGGAAACCGCTTTTCTCAGGAAAACACAAACCCCCGGGAGAGGTTCACAGCCGCAACAGGACGGGAAACGTGCGCGATTCGGACATAGAGCGCTGCGGAGTCGAACGATCACAGATGCAGAAGCATCCGGCTGTTGCCCAAGGTGTTCGGCTTCACCCGTTCGAGACCGAGGAACTCGGCAACACCCTCGTCATAGGAACGCAGCAGCTCTCGGTAGACATCTCGCCCGACCGGGGTCTCACCGATCTCCTCGAAGCCCCGCCTTGCGAAGAACTCGACTTCGAAGGTCAGGCAGAATACCCGGCGCACTCCGAGCCAGCGGGCCGTCTCCAGCAACTTGTCCAGCAGAAGATGTCCGGCCCCGGCCCCCTTGACCGCAGGATCAACGGCGAGTGTGCGCACTTCGGCGAGGTCCTCCCACATCACGTGCAAGGCGCCGCAGCCGATGACGCTCGCGTCCGCGTCGCGTTCCGCGACCCAGAACTCCTGGATGTCCTCGTAAAGGGTCACCGGCGCTTTGTCGAGCAGGATGCCTTCGCTCACGTAAGGGTCGACGAGACGCCGGATCGCCGGTACATCCCTGGTCCTGGCCCGCCGGACGGTGAGGGTATTTGCTTCGGCATTGGGAACGGGTGGCACTGAGGGCATGACCGGACGCTATCGCCCCGGCCCGGAACCCCTGTCGGCGCCCTCTCCCGACCGGTCCTCCGCGGCTTCCGGGGCTTCGGGCGCTTCCGCGGGGGCGTGCAGGGGTTCCGGGACAACGGGCACGTCGGGGCCGCTCACCCGGACCATACGGACGGCGTCCTCAAGGGCCTGGCGCTGCTCGGCCGACATCATGCCGAAGAAGGCGACGAGGGCGGCGGCCGGGTTGTCGCTCTTCGACCAGGCTTCGTTCATCAGGGCCGCGGCGTAGGCGGCGCGGGTGGAGACCGCCGTATATCGATAGGCGCGGCCGTCCACTTCCCGGCGTACCCAGCCCTTCTGATGGAGATTGTCCATTACGGTCATGACGGTGGTGTAGGCGATGGACCGTTCCCGCTGAAGGTCTTCGAGGACTTCCCGGACGGTGACCGGACGGTTCCATTGCCAGACGCGTGTCATGACGGCGTCTTCCAGGTCTCCCAATTGACGGGGCACCCCGCCACCATAGTGCGAGATGTCCGAATGGCCGGTTATTGACGTAACAAAAAGGACGTACGACTGGGTTTCAGTCGTACGTCCGTACAGCCGTACGCGGGATTCGTACGCGGCTTCCGCACGCGTCCGGCCGCCGCGGGGGCGGAACGCGTCAGGCGCGGCGCGCTTCCGGGGTGCCGCCGTGCCCGGCGGCCTCCGCGCGGGCCAGGGCCGCGTCGACGGCCGCGTCCTCCTTGGCCTTGTTGGGGCCGCCCTGGCTCTTGACGATCGTCCTGACCAGGAGGGTGAAGAACGTGGCCATGACCACGGGGGGCAGCAGCGCGGAGACGTAGTCCATGGAAGCCAGAGTATCTAGCCGACGGCGAGCCGCTCCGGCGGGGGCGCGGGTCTGCGGCGGGACGGGAAGACCTCGGACGGCTTGGGCATCGGCTTGTCGGGGGCGGGGCGCCGCGGCTCGGCCGGCTCCGCCGGCTTGGCGGGCCGGGGGGCGGGCTTGGCGGGCTCCCGGGGCTCGCGCGCCGGTTCGTCGGCCGCCCGGCCGCCGGGCAGCGCGAGGAGCCGGGTGCGGGGCGCGGGGGCCGTGCGCGGGGCGGGAGCCGTGCGGTGCCCCGCGCCCAGCGCCGCGAAGCGGGACCGTACCGAGCGTTCGGCGAGCCGTCGGCAGTGGTCGAGCAGGGCCGCCGCGGCCGGGTTGCCCCGCAGGGCGCGCAGCGCGGCGAGGTCGTCGGGGCCCGGCGACCAGCCGGTGGCCAGGGCGTCCTGGAGCAGTTCGAGGTAGCCGGCGACGGAGCCGGGCAGCGCCTGGCGGTAGCGGGCCAGATCGGCGACGAGGAACGCCCGCATCCGCCCCGCCTCGCGTACCGCCTCGTCCACGGACTCGGCGAGCCGCAGGCAGTCCTGGACGTCTTCGCGCGGGAGCGGGGCGGGGTGCAGGGCGGTGGCGAGGGCACGTCGGAGCACACACAGCTCGTCAGCGCCGAACGCCATGCCGCCGCGGGATCCGTAGGGCGTGGGCATGGGGCGACAGTACGCGCCAAAGGGACAAAATCCGCTTAATACCCCACTTCGGGCGCGCCCGGACCGCCGTGTGGTGCGCCTGGGCCGCTGCGGAGGGCCGTCAGGGCCCGTGAAGGTGGTCCAGGGGCCCCGGCAGGGGCGCCCCGGTCCCGTCCCGGCGGAGCGGCCCCTCCCGGCGGAGCGGCCCGGAGCGGCCCGGGACGGGTCCGGGGCGGCCCAGGGCGGCCCGGGACGGGTCCGGGGCGGCCCAGGGCGGCCCGGGAAGCGGCTCACATGCGGGAGACGTTGCGTTCGTACACGAGGCGCAGGCCGATCAGGGTCAGCCACGGCTCGTGCTCGTCGATCACGGACGCCTCGCCCAGGACCATCGGCGCGAGGCCGCCGGTCGCGATGACCGTCACCTCTTCCGGATCGTCGGACAGCTCGCGCGCCATGCGCGACACCACACCGTCGACCTGGCCCGCGAAGCCGTACAGGATGCCCGACTGCATCGCCTCGACGGTGTTCTTGCCGATCACGCTGCGCGGGCGGGCCAGCTCGATCTTGCGGAGCTGCGCGCCCTTGACGCCCAGCGCCTCGACCGAGATCTCGATGCCGGGCGCGATGACCCCGCCCGTGTACTCGCCGCGCTCGCTGACCGCGTCGAAGGTCGTCGCCGTACCGAAGTCGACGACGATCGCGGGGCCCCCGTACAGCTCGACCGCGGCGACCGCGTTGATGATGCGGTCGGCGCCGACCTCCTTGGGGTTGTCCATCAGGATCGGCACGCCCGTCTTGATGCCGGGCTCCACGAGGACGGCGGGCACGTCGCCGTAGTAGCGGCGGGTCACCTCGCGCAGCTCGTGCAGGACGGAGGGGACCGTGGAGCAGATCGCGATGCCCTCGATGCCGTCGCCCAGTTCCTCGCCGAGCAGCGGATGCATGCCCATCAGGCCCTGGAGGAGGACGGCGAGTTCGTCGGCGGTGCGGCGCGCGTCGGTGGAGATGCGCCAGTGTTCGACGATCTCCTCCCCGTCGAACAGACCGAGGACGGTGTGGGTGTTGCCCACGTCGATGGTGAGCAGCATCAGGCGCCGACCTCGCGCAGGTCCAGGCCGATGTCGAGGATCGGGGAGGAGTGCGTCAGCGCGCCGACCGCGAGGAAGTCGACGCCCGTGTCCGCGTAGGCGCGGGCGTTGTCGAGCGTGAGCCGGCCCGAGGACTCCAGGAGCGCGCGGCCCGCGACGACGGAGACGGCCTCGGCGGTCTCGGCCGGGGTGAAGTTGTCCAGGAGGATCAGATCGGCGCCCGCGTCCAGGACTTCGCGGACCTGGTGCAGGGTGTCGACCTCCACCTCGACCGGCAGGTCGGGGGTGCCCAGTTCCTCCAGGGTGGCCCGTACGGCCTTGAACGCCTCGGCGACGCCACCCGCGGCGACGACGTGGTTGTCCTTGACGAGGGCCGCGTCGGAGAGCGACATCCGGTGGTTGACGCCACCGCCGCACCTCACCGCGTACTTCTCCAGGGCGCGCAGCCCCGGTGTGGTCTTGCGGGTGTCGCGGACCTTGGCGCCGGTGCTTTCGAGCGCGTCGGCCCACGCGCGCGTGGCCGTCGCGACGCCGGAGAGCCGGCACAGGAGGTTGAGCGCGCTGCGTTCGGCGGTGAGCAGATCGCGGGTGCGGGTGGTGACACTGAGCAGCTTCTGGCCCGCTTCGACGCGGTCGCCGTCCAGGACGTGCCGCTCGACCTCGAACTCCTCCGTGCAGACGAGGGAGAGGACGGCCTCGGCGATGTGCAGTCCGGCGACCGTGCCGCTCTCGCGGGCGGTGAAGTCGGCGGTGGCGACGGCGTCCTCGGGGACGGTCGCCAGGGTCGTCACGTCCACGCCGTGGTCGAGGTCCTCCTCGATGGCGACATGGGCGATGTCCTCGACCTGGACGGGGTCGAGACCGGCGTCGGCGAGGAGCTGGGCGAGGGCGGGGTCGAGCCCGCACTCCAGGTCCGCGGGGTCGTACCCGTCCTCGTCGCCGCAGCCGCAGTGGTCACCGCAGCCGCCCGCGGAGGCTCCTGCGGGGGCGCCGATCTGGATGAGCGGTACGTCCACGGGCTCGGGGCGCGGACTGTCTTCGGGCGTGCTCACGGTTACGGCTCCCTGGGGGCGTTGGCTGGACGTGGGGGTACGTCGGAATCCGGGACGGCGGTGGGGACGGCGTCGGACGGGGCGACGTGGGAGGGGTCGGTGTACGGGGCGTCGGCGGGCGGGGCGTCGACGGGCGGGGCGTCGACGGGCGGGAAGGCGGCCGTCTCGGTGCGGCGCAGGACCAGGCCGCGGCCGGGTGCGAGCCGGGCGACGAGATGGGTGCGCCAGTCGGTGTCGTCGCGCTCGGGCCGGTCCTCGCGCCAGTGGCAGCCGCGGGTCTCCGCACGCTCCAGGGCGGTGGCGACCAGGACGCGCGCGACGCAGAGGAGGTTCGTCGTCTCCCAGGCGTCGACCCCGGGGACGGCGGCCTTGCCGGGGGATCCGGCGGGCTGTCCGGTGCCGCCCGCCTCGGGGGCCGGCGCCTGCCGGGACACCGCGTCCAGGGCCGCCGCGGCGGCTTCGAGGCTGGCGGCCGACCGGAGCACACTGGCGCCCAGGGACATGACGCGCTGGATGCCGGCGCGGGCCTCGGGGGCGATCAGCGGGACATGGAGGGTGCCGGCCGGTTCGACCGGTACGGGGGCGGCCTCGTCGGGCCCGCGCCGGGGTACGGCGCCCTCGGCCCCGCGCGCGGCGCCCTCCGCGATGTCGGCGGCGATGCGCTCCGCGAAGACCAGGCCCTCCAGAAGGGAGTTGGAGGCCAGCCGGTTGGCTCCGTGGACCCCCGTGCAGGCGGCCTCGCCGCTCGCGTACAGGCCCGGGACCGTCGTACGGCCGCGCAGGTCCGTACGGATCCCCCCGGAGGCGTAGTGGGCGGCGGGGGCGACCGGGATCGGCTCGGTGACCGGGTCGATGCCGTGGGAGCGGCAGGCGGCGAGGATCGTCGGGAAGCGGGTCTCCCACATCTCGGCGCCGAAGTGGCGGGCGTCGAGATACATGTGCGTGGTGTCCTGCTCCCGCATCCGGCGCGTGATCGCCTTGGCGACGATGTCGCGGGGGGCCAGCTCGGCCAGCTCGTGGAGGCCGAGCATGAAGCGGACGCCGTCGGCGTCGACGAGATGGGCGCCCTCGCCCCGTACCGCCTCGGAGACCAGCGGCTGCTGGCCCTCGGCCCCGGCGCCGAGGAAGAGCACCGTCGGGTGGAACTGCACGAACTCCAGGTCGGAGACCTCCGCGCCCGCGCGCAGCGCCAGCGCCACGCCGTCGCCGGTGGAGACCGGGGGGTTGGTCGTCGCGGAGAAGACCTGGCCCATGCCGCCGGTGGCGAGGACCACGGCGGGGGCGTGGACGGCGCCGACGCCGTCGTGCTGCCCCTCGCCCATGACATGGAGGGTGACGCCCGACGTACGGCCCTGTCCGTCCGTCAGGAGGTCCAGCACGAGCGCGTTCTCGACGGTGCGCAGGGCGGCGGCGCGGACGGCCGCGACCAGGGCGCGGGAGATCTCGGCGCCGGTGGCGTCGCCGCCCGCGTGGGCGATACGGCGGCGGTGGTGGCCGCCCTCGCGGGTGAGCTGCAGTTCGCCGGCGGCCGAGGTGTCGAAGTGCGCGCCGGTGTCGATGAGACGGCGCACGGCGGCCGGGCCCTCGGTGACGAGGGTGCGGACGGCCTCCTCGTCGCAGAGTCCGGCGCCCGCCACGAGCGTGTCGTCGAGGTGCTGCTCGGGGGTGTCCCCCTCGCCGAGGGCGGCGGCTATGCCGCCCTGCGCCCAGCGGGTGGAGCCGTCGTCCAGCCGTGCCTTGGTGACGACGACGGTACGCAGTCCGGCGGCGGTGCAGCGCAGGGCGGTGGTGAGTCCGGCGACGCCGGAGCCGACCACGACGACATCGGCGTCGACGGCCCAGCCGGGGGCGGGGGCGGTCAGCCGTATTCCGGTTCCGGTCGGGCGTCCGGTCACTGGGGGGCTCCGAAGGTCAGGGGGATGTTGTCGATCAGCCGGGTGGTGCCGACCTTCGCGGCCACGACGAGGACCGCCTCGCCGGTGTGGGCGTCGGAGACCTCGGTGAAGTCGGCGGGGTCCACGAGGGCGAGGTAGTCGAGGTCCAGCGGCGGTACGGCGCGGGCGGCGTCGGCGAGGACGGCCCGGGCGGCGGCGCGTACGGCGTCCGCCCCGCAGGGCCGGTACGGCGCGGGGGCCGCGGCGGGCTCCGTGCCGTCGGGGGTGCGGGCGGCGGCCACCGCGTGGGCGTCGGCGGCGAGGCGCGGCTCGCCGAGGGCGGAGAGGCGGGCGGCGCGGGCGCCGGGCGCCGGGG
>NZ_JBHZDA010000105.1:22323-24972 GCF_042755665.1 Streptomyces sp. NPDC059142 | reverse complement strand
GCGCACCCCGGCGCGGGCCCCCCCCCACTGTCGTTTGTGCCCCCGGCGGCTTGTGCCCCCGGCCGGTCCCTCAGTCGAGGGTGACGCTCCGCATGACCAGACCCGTGGCCGGCTTCGGGCCGAACGACGTCGACTTGCGCGGCATCGTGACCCCCTGGCGCGCCAGCTCCCGTACGACATCCTCGCGCACCGGGTGCAGCAGTACCGCCGTACCGCCGGTGCGCTCCGCCTGGACGACGGCCGCCTCCGTGTCGTGGATGTACGTGATGTGCTCGGGGTCGTCCGGGATCCGCCAGACGTGGTCCAGCAGCGTGGCGTGCAGGACCGTCGCGTCCAGCCGCTGCCAGGCCGCCGGGCGGTCGGTCGGTACCGTACGGGACAGCAGCTCCTCGTCCGGGCGGTCGACGAGGTGGAAGCGGCCGTCCCCGGCGAGCAGGAACGCGTTGCCCGTGGCCGCCGCGTCCGCCAGCGCGCCGAGCGCCTCGGGGAGCGGTCCCCCGACCGTACGGACACGGAACGCGCCCGCGAGCGCGGCGACCGCCCGGTCGACCGGCAGCCCGCGCAGCAGCCGGTGGATGGAGCGGACCTGGAGGGGGTAGCGGGCGGTGTCGATCAGCAGGACCAGGCCGTACCCCCACGGTCCCGCAGGTCCCCGCGCCGCCCCCGAGTGCTCCTCGCGCAGCCGCAGATAGGTCGCCCAGCGGTGGTGTCCGTCGGCGATCAGGGCCTGGCGGTGGGCGAGGTCGTCGGCGATGTGCGCGAGATCGGCGGAGTCCGTGACCGACCAGAGGCGGTGGGCGAAACCGTCCTCCGTGGTGGTGGTGAGGAGCGGGGTACGGGCGAGGGCGCGTTCGACGACGCCCGCCGTCCCGCCGGCCGCGTCCGGGTCGCCGCGGTACGTCAGCAGCAGCGGCTCCAGATTGGCGGCCGTCGTCCGCAGCAGCGCCGCGCGGTCCTCCACCACGTCCGGCATCACGTCCTCGTGCGGCAGCACGATGCCCGCGGCGGGGGAGGAGAGGGCGAGGGCGCCGATGACCCCTCGCTGGAGCACCTCGCCCCTGTGCTGCTCGTACACGTACAGGGCCGGCTCCGGGTCCGGGGCGAGTACGCCCTCCGCCACCCAGCGCTCCAGCGTGGCCGCCGCCCGGTGGTGCCGGTCCTCGGGGGTGGCGGCCTGCGGCAGGATGAGCCGCACGATGTTGTACGGGTCCGCGGACTCCAGGTGGTGCAGTCCGTCGGGCCTGACGACGACGTCGTACGGTGGCGAGGTCACCGCGGACAGGCTGCCCACACGTTCCCGGACGTACCGGAGCCCGCGGAACGGAATCAGCCGCAGCCCCTTGTCCACAGGACCTGTTGTGTTCATCCGAGCATCGTATGTGCATCGTATGGACGGGGTGGGCATGAGCGATGATCGGGTGAGAAGTCCCGAGCGAGGAGCGTAGGCAGGATGAGCCAGCAGAGCAGGACCAGGCCGAGCGGGAGTGCGACCGCGCTGAACGAGGCGTACGACACGGCTCTGCTCGACCTGGACGGTGTGGTGTACGCGGGCGGCGCGGCCATCGCGTACGCCGTCGAGTCGCTGACCACCGCCCGGGACGCGGGGATGCGGCTCGCGTACGTCACCAACAACGCCCTCCGCCCGCCGGACACCGTCGCCGCCCATCTCACGGAGCTGGGGGTGCCGGCGGAGCCCGACGATGTGATCACCTCGGCGCAGGCGGTCTCCCGGCTGATCGCCGAACAGGTACCGGCGGGTTCGAAGGTGCTGGTCATCGGTGGCGACGGGCTGCGGGTCGCGCTGCGCGAGCGTGGACTGGAGCCGGTCGACTCGGCCGACGACGGCCCGGCCGCGGTGGTGCAGGGGTACGGCGGTCCCGATCTGCCGTGGGCGCGGTTCGCCGAGGCGTGCTACGCGATCAACCGGGGCGTGCCGTGGTTCGCGTCCAACACCGATCTGACGATCCCTGGCGCGCGCGGCATCATGCCGGGCAACGGCGCGGCGGTGGAGGTCGTACGGATCGGCACGGGCGCCGAGCCGCAGGTCGCGGGCAAGCCGCTGCCCCCGATGCACCGCGAGACGATCCTGCGGACCGGGGCCAGGAAGGCGCTGGTCGTCGGGGACCGGCTGGACACCGACATCGAGGGGGCGTTCAACGGCGGTGTCGACTCGCTGCTGGTGCTGACCGGGGTGACGGACGGGGCGGGGCTGCTGGCGGCGGAGCCGCGGCACCGGCCGACGTATGTGGACGCCGATCTGCGCGGGCTGCTGACCGGGCAGCCCGAGGTGACGGAGCGGGACGGCGGGTTCGGCTGCGGCGGCTGGACGGCCACCGCGGGCGGGGGCGCGCTCACCCTCGACGGGGACGGTACGGCGCTGGACGGGCTGCGCGCGCTGTGCGCGGCGGCCTGGACGGAGGCGGGCGAGGGCGCGTGCGCGCTGGACGCGGGCAAGGCACTGGCACGGCTGGGGCTTTAGGCGGGGCTCGGGCGCGGCTCAGGCGGGGCTTCAGGCGGCGGGCGGAGGGGCTGACGGGCGGGGGGGGGGCGGGGGGGGGCGCGGGGCGGGGGCGCGCCCCCCGCGCGGCGCCGCGCGGCGGGCCCGCCCCGGCGCGTGGGGCCCGCGCCGGGGGCGGGGCGCGGCGTCGC
>NZ_JBHZDA010000105.1:13844-22313 GCF_042755665.1 Streptomyces sp. NPDC059142 | reverse complement strand
CGGGGGGGGGCGGGGGCGGGGGGGGGGGGGGCGGGGGGGGGGTCGCGGGGCGTCCCCCCCGGGGCGCGGGCCCGCCCCGGGCGCCGCGCCGCCCGTTGTCCGCCGCCCGTTGTCCGTTGCCCCGGGCCGGCGGGTCCGGGGCTCAGGGCCGGTGCGGGTACCCGTACCGGCACCGGCGGGGCCGGTGTCACGCGTTCTCCGCCGCCTCCATCAGGTTGTCCTCCGAGGCACCCTGGCGCCAGTAACCGCTGAACTTCACCGCCCGGCGGTCGAAGCCGCGCTCCCCGACGAGGTGGCGGCGTACCGCCTTCACCGTGGCCGCCTCCCCCGCCACCCAGGCGTACGGCGTGCCCTCCGGCAGCGCGGCGGCGCGGATGGCGTCGGGGGCGGCGGGCGAGGTGTTCCGGACGAGCCAGGTGATGTCGGCGTCCGCCTTCGTGGCGAGTTCCTGACGGTCCGCCGGGTCGTGGACCTCGATCCACACCCGGGCCGGGGTGCCCGGTGCCAGGGTGTCGAGGATGGACGCGACGGCGGGGAGCGCGGACTCGTCGGCGGTCAGCAGGATCCAGTCGGTGCCGTCCGGCGGCCGGAAGTCGTACCCGCCGTTCTCCTCCTCGACCGGGGCCAGCACGCAGATGCGGTCGCCGGGCACCGCGCTCCTCGCCCAGCGCGAGGCGGGGCCCGACGCGTCGTCGGACTCCGCGTGGAGAGCGAAGTCGATGACCAGTTCGTCCGGCGCGCGGCGCAGTTCGCGGATCGTGTACGTCCGCATGATGCCGCGCACCGCCGGGTCGAGCGCGCGCCACGCGCCGTACCAGTCGGCCGTCCCCGCGGGCGGCATGACCGGCTCGCTCTGGCCGGGACGGGGCAGGAACAGTTTGACGCGCTGGTCGCGGCCGGCCGACGCCATCCGCGCGAGGTCCGGCCCGCCGAGCACGATCCGTGCCATCGCGGGGGTGATCCGCTCCGCGCGGAGCACCTCGACGGAGAAGAACTGGAAGGGGGACGAGGTGGGAGCCGCGCGGGGCGCGGGGGCGGACGGGGCCAGGGACGGGGAAGCGTTGGTCATACGGGGAGCCTCTTCGACTTCTCGACGGCGGCGGCGAGTTGTTCCGGGAGCGGGGCGCGCCCCGCGGGGCGGCGCTGTGCTTCGGTGGGCGCTTCGTCGCGCCACGGGCGGTCCCGCCCGCCTCGGCCGCGGGCGGGCGGTGGGCTGGTCATGACGAGGATGTCCCTTATCGAAGTGGGATGCGAGGGTAGGCTAACCTAACCCCGTGTTGCTCGACAGTCCCCACCACCTGGCCACCGAGGCCGGCCCGGTCATGGAGCGCCGGTACCGGTCACGGCCATGAACCCCGCGGACCCCAGGAGTACGACCATGCAGCGCCTCACCGCGGAATCGGTGACCCTCGGCTACGACCAGCGGGTCATCGCCCGCGATCTGTCGGTGGAGATACCCGACCACTCCTTCACGGTGATCGTCGGCCCGAACGCCTGCGGCAAGTCGACCTTGCTCCGCGCGCTCTCCCGGATGCTCAAGCCGGCCGAGGGGCGCGTCCTGCTCGACGGCTCGGTCATCCACGCGATGCCCGCGAAGAAGGTCGCCAAGACCCTCGGCCTGCTTCCGCAGTCGTCCATCGCGCCCGACGGCATCACCGTCGCGGATCTGGTGGCGCGCGGCCGTTACCCGCACCAGGGGCTGCTGCGCCAGTGGTCGCCGGAGGACGAGCGGATCGTCGGGGAGTCCATGGCGGCCACCGGGGTCGGTGAACTCGCCGACCGTTACGTCGACGAACTCTCCGGCGGCCAGCGCCAGCGCGTGTGGATCGCGATGGCCCTCGCACAGCAGACGCCGCTGCTCCTGCTGGACGAGCCGACCACCTTCCTCGACATCCAGCACCAGATCGACGTGCTCGACCTCTGTGCCGAGCTGCACGAGACCCAGGGCCGTACGCTCGTCGCCGTCCTGCACGACCTCAACCACGCCGCCCGGTACGCCACCCACCTCATCGCCATGCGCGACGGGCGGATCGTGGCGGAGGGCTCCCCGGCCCAGGTCGTGACGGCCGAGCGGGTGGAAGAGGTCTTCGGGCTGCGCTGCCAGGTCATCGACGACCCGGAGACGGGGACGCCGCTGGTGGTGCCCGCCGGGCGGCGCGCGCGCCGCAAGCCGCCGCAGGAACAGCCGTCCGGGCCGGCCGTGGACGAGGTCCCGGCCGAGGCCGCCGCGGTGCTAGAGAAGTGACTTCAGCCGCAGCAGATCGCGGAAGCCCGCCTCCAGCCTGACCCGGCCCGAACCCCACGCGCGGGCGAAGTTCAGTTCGCCGTCGACCAGCGCCACCAGGTCGTCACCCGTCATGGCCAGCCTGATCTGCGTCTTTCCGGGCGGCGGCCCGGGGGCCGCGTCCGCCACCTCGATCCTGCCGTCCACCAGACGCCCGGTGAACGTGACATCCAGATCGGTGATGTGGCAGCTCAGCGAACGGTCGAACCCGGCCGCTCCGCCGGCCTCGCCGTCGGTGCGCGCCAGATTGTCGGAGAGCTTGTCGAGTGCGCCGCGGCACTCCTCCATGGTCGCCATCGCGACCGACGTTACCGCAGCTCTTCGCGGTAGCGTCTCGGGTATGAGCGACGTGACCGCGGACCCGGCCCCCGGCGCGGCGGATCCGCCCGCGCCCGACCCGGCGGCGCCCCGCCCCCTCGGCGTGGCCCGCACCCCGACCGGCGACGACGGGGTGGACCGTACGCTGGCCCGGCTCGCCGACGCCGACCACCTCCCCGCCGAGGGACATGGCGAGGTGTACGAGGATGTACACGGGGGACTGCGTGAGGCGCTGAGCGCGCTCGACGCACGTCCGGCACCCCCGGGACCTCCCCGGTGACCTCTCGCGTACGACCACAGGAGCTGAACCGAACGTGGCTGGACTGGCACGCCGCCGTCTCGATGCCGAGCTGGTACGCCGTAACCTCGCGCGGTCGCGCGAGCACGCGAGCCAGCTCATCGCCGCGGGCCGGGTGACCGTCGGCGGCACCACCGCGACCAAACCCGCCACGCAGGTGGAGACCAGCGCCGCCGTCGTCGTCAAGGCGGACGACGGCGACCCCGACTACGTCTCGCGCGGCGGCCACAAACTCGCGGGCGCGCTCGCCGCCTTCGTCCCGCTCGGCCTGGAGGTACGCGGCCGGCGGGCCCTCGACGCGGGCGCCTCCACCGGCGGATTCACCGATGTGCTGCTGCGCGCCGGGGCCGCCCGGGTCGTCGCGGTCGACGTCGGATACGGACAACTCGCCTGGTCGCTGCGGAGCGATGAACGCGTCACCGTCAAGGACCGTACGAACGTACGTGAGTTGACGCTCGATGCGATCGAAGGGGAGCCCGTGGATCTGATCGTGGGGGATCTGTCGTTCATTCCGCTGGGGGTGGTGCTGCCGGCCCTGGTGGGCTGCGCCGCCCCCGACGCCGATCTCGTGATGATGGTCAAGCCGCAGTTCGAGGTCGGCAAGGAACGGCTCGGCAGCGGCGGTGTGGTCCGCAGCCCCGAGCTGCGCGCCGAGGCCGTACGGAACGTGGCGCGGCGGGCGGGTGAACTGGGCCTCGGCGTACGGGGCGTCACCGCCAGCCCGCTGCCCGGACCTTCGGGGAACGTCGAGTACTTCCTGTGGCTGCGCGCCGGCGCGCCCGAGCTGGACCCGGCGGACGTCGACCGCGCAGTGGCGGAGGGCCCCCGGTGACGACGAACGCGGCGGAGGAACTGATGCGCGACGGGGAGAGAACCTTGAGCGAGGAACGTGCGGCGAACGCCGACCGGACCGTGTTCCTGCTGGTCCACACCGGCCGTCCGGCGGCCATCCGCAGCGCGGAACTGGTCGTGAACGGGCTGGTGCGCAGCGGTATCGGGGTACGGGTGCTGAACAGCGAGGCGCCCGATCTGCCGCTGCCGGACTCCGTCCAGACCGCCTCCGAGGCCATCCCCGACGCGCTGGAGGGGTGCGAGCTGCTGATCGTGCTGGGCGGGGACGGCACGCTGCTGCGCGGCGCCGCGTTCGCGCGCGCCTCCGGTGTGCCGATGCTCGGCGTCAACCTGGGCAGGGTCGGCTTCCTCGCCGAGGCGGAACGGGACGATCTGGACAAGGTCGTCGACCGGGTCGTCACCCGTGAGTATGAGGTCGAGGAGCGGATGACGATCGATGTCGTCGTGCACAGCAACGGCGATGTCGTCCACGAGGACTGGGCGCTCAACGAGGCGGCCGTGCAGAAGGTCTCGCCCGAGCGGATGCTCGAAGTCGTCCTGGAGATCGACGGCAGACCGGTCACCGGATTCGGCTGCGACGGCATCGTCTGCGCGACCCCCACCGGTTCGACGGCGTACGCCTTCTCCGCGGGCGGCCCGGTCGTCTGGCCGGAGGTCGAGGCGCTGCTGATGGTGCCGATCAGCGCCCACGCGCTCTTCGCGAAACCCCTGGTGACATCGCCTACGACGGTGCTCGCGGTGGAGGTCCAGCAGGACACCCCGAACGGGGTGCTGTGGTGCGACGGACGCCGCACGATCGAGCTGCCCCCGGGCGCCCGGGTGGAGGTGCGGCGCGGCTCCGTCCCGGTACGGCTGGCGCGGCTGCACCACGCGTCGTTCACCGACCGGCTGGTGGCCAAGTTCGCGCTGCCGGTCTCCGGCTGGCGCGGGGCGCCGCACTGATCCCCTCCCTGTACGGTTCCGGGTGGTTTCGCCGCGTATAGGGCGAATGGTGGACCGCCCGGACACCGGCCCTCCCGTGCGCTCGGGGGTGGGGTGCGTCGCGCACCCGGCGCCAGGACCTCGTATGGTCGTCACCGTGTTGGAGGAGATGCGGATACGGTCGCTCGGGGTCATCGACGACGCGGTGGTCGAGCTGTCACCCGGTTTCACGGCGGTGACCGGCGAGACCGGCGCGGGCAAGACCATGGTCGTCACCAGTCTGGGACTGCTGCTCGGCGGTCGCGCCGATCCCGCCCTGGTGCGGATCGGCGCCAAGTCGGCGGTCGTCGAGGGGCGGGTCACGCTCGACCCCGGCGCGCCCGCGACGCTGCGCGCCGAGGAGGCGGGCGCGGAGCTGGACGAGGGCGCGCTGCTCATCAGCAGAACCGTCTCCGCCGAGGGGCGCTCGCGCGCCCACCTCGGCGGGCGTTCCGTGCCCGTGGGCGTGCTGACCGAGCTGGCGGACGACCTGGTCGCCGTGCACGGCCAGACCGACCAGCAGGGCCTGCTGCGCCCGGCGCGCCAGCGCAAGGCCCTGGACCGGTACGCGGGGGACGCCGTCTCCGTACCGCACACCGCGTACACCGCCGCGTACCGGCGGCTGCGGGCCGTGGCCACGGAGCTGGACGAACTGACCACCCGGGCCAGGGAGCGCGCGCAGGAGGCCGATCTGCTGCGCTTCGGGCTCACCGAGATCGAGTCGGTCGAACCCCTGGCGGGCGAGGACGCCGAACTCGCCGCGGAGGCCGAGCGGCTGGGCCACGCGGAAGCGCTCGCCTCCGCCGCCTCCCTCGCCCACGCGGCGCTCGCGGGCAACCCCGAGGACCCGGAGGTCGTCGACGCGACCACCCTCGTCGGAGGCGCCGGACGGGCCCTGGAGGCCGTACGGTCCCACGACCCGGTCCTGGCCGGACTCGCCGACCGGATGGGGGAGATCGCGATCCTGCTCACGGACGTCGCGGGCGAACTCGCCGGATACGCGGACAACTTGGACGCCGATCCGCTCCGACTGGCTACCGTCGAGGAACGCCGGGCCGCGCTCACCGCGCTGACCAGGAAGTACGGCGCCGACATCGACGCCGTACTGGCCTGGTCCGAGGAGAGCGCCGCGCGCCTCACCGAGCTGGAGGGCGACGACGAGCGGATCGGCGAGCTGACGGCCGAACGCGACGCGCTGCGCGCCGAACTCTCCGGACTCGCCCAGGCGCTGACCGACGCCCGTACGGAGGCGGCGGCGCGCTTCGCCGAGGATGTCACGGCGGAGCTGGCCTCCCTGGCCATGCCGCACGCGCGCGTCTCCTTCGACATCCGGCAGACGGAGTCGGCGGACGAGAGCGCGGGGGTCGACGTCGGCGGACGCTCCGTGGCCTACGGGCCGCACGGCGTCGACGAGGTCGAACTGCTGCTGGCCCCGCACCCCGGCGCCCAGCCCCGGCCCATCGCCAAGGGCGCGTCGGGCGGTGAGCTGTCCCGGGTGATGCTCGCCGTGGAGGTGGTGTTCGCCGGGTCCGACCCCGTACCGACCTACCTCTTCGACGAGGTCGACGCGGGCGTCGGCGGCAAGGCGGCCGTCGAGGTCGGCCGCAGGCTGGCGAAGCTCGCCAGATCGGCGCAGGTCGTGGTGGTCACCCACCTTCCCCAGGTGGCGGCCTTCGCGGACCGGCAGCTCCTGGTCGAGAAGACCGTCGACGGATCGGTGACCCGCTCCGGCGTGACGGTCCTGGAGGGTGAGGACCGGGTACGGGAGCTGTCGCGGATGCTCGCGGGCCAGGAGGACTCGGAGACCGCGCGCGCCCACGCCGAGGAACTGCTGGCGACGGCGCGCTCGGAGTGAACCGCGGGGCCCCCGGGGCGAGCCAAACCGCCGCGTTCCTCACCGCCCTGGGCACCACACGGGCGGTGTACGAAGTGCTCCGCTCCCGCGCGCCGGGGAATCCCGCGCGATGGCGGCGGAGCAACTACGCCGGTCGCACCGTCGAGTTGTACGCCGGTCCCGCGACGGTCCTCGGCGCCGCCGCCGGGGCCGCCGCCAGCCCCGCGCGGGGCGCGGTCACCCTGGCCGTCCTCGCCGCGGGCGCCTGCGGCGCGTACGACGACCGGGCCGGCGCGGGCGATCCGCGCCGGGGCTTCGGCGCGCATCTGCGCGCGTTGCGCCACGGCGAGTTGACCACCGGCGCCGTCAAACTCCTCGGCATCGGCGCCGCCGCGCTCACCGCCGGCGCGCTGCTCAAGGAACATCCGCTGGACCGTCTCCTGGCGGGCGTCGTGATCGCGGGCGGCGCGCACTGCGTCAACCTCCTCGACGTACGCCCCGGCAGGGCCTGCGTCGCGGTGCTCGCCCTCGGGGCGCCCGGCCTGCTGCGCGGCGGTACGGCGGGCGCCCTGGCCGCCGTACCGGTGGGCGCCGCCGCCGCGGTCGCCGGAGCCGACCTCGGTGAACGGACCATGCTCGGCGACGCGGGCGCCCACGCGCTCGGCGCGGCCCTGGGCGCCGCCGTCGTGGCGGGCAACGGCCGGGCCGGACTGGCCTTGCACGCACTGGGAGTCGTCGCCGTGACGGCGTACGGTGACAGGGTCGGCCGGACGGTGAGCGAGAAACCGCACCGGCAAGGCCGGCCCGCGCTTTCACCCGTGTGAGTGATCCGGGCGCGGAGTTGCGGCGCCCGACCCAGGAACGGCGCCCCGGCGGTGCCGGAACGTGCGTACGGACTGGCATCCTTGACGTACCCCCCTCGCCACCCCCTCACCGAATCCAGGAGCCCTGCCCACGTGACACAACTGCGTACGGTCCAGGTACTGGGCGGTGGCAGCGCGGGCAGCAGCGCGCACGTCCGATCGCTGGCGGCCGGGCTGGTCGCCCGGGGCGTGCGCGTCACGGTCTGCGCCCCCGCCGCTCTCGACCTGACCTACGACTTCAGTGGCGCGGGGGCGCTGCACGTCCCCGTGGCCCGGCGCGGTGACCCGGCCTCGGTCGCGGCGCTCCGGGCGGCGTGCGCCGGAGCGGACGTGGTGCACGCGCACGGGCTGCACGCCGCCGTGAGGACCGCGCTCGCCCTCGGCGGTCTGCGGGTTCCGCTGGTCGTCACCTGGCACACCCGTACGGAGGCGGAGGGCCCCCGGGGCCGGCTGCTGAGGATGCTGGAACGGCGCGCCGTCCGGGCCGCTTCTGTGGTGCTCGGCGCCACCTCCGAACTGGTCGACGGGGCACGCGCCCGGGGCGCGCGCGACGCCCGCCTCGCACCGGTGGGCCTCCCCGCGCCCCGGCCGGGGGCGGCCGGCGAGGAGAACAAGTCCCGCGCCGAACTCGGCGCCGTCGAAAGGCCGTTACTGATGGCCGTGGGCAGCCTCGTACCGGAGCAGGGGTACGACACGCTGCTGGACGCCGTCGCCGGCTGGCGCGACCTCGACCCCGCCCCGCTGCTCACCATCGCGGGCGAGGGCCGCGAACGCGCCCGTCTCCAGCGCCGGATCGAGGCCGACGACCTGCCGGTCCGGCTCATCGGCCGCAGGGACGACATCAGCGAACTTCTCGCCTCGGCGGACATCGCCGTGCTCGCCTCCCGCTGGGAGGCCCGCTCGGTCCTCGCCCAGGAGGCGCTGCGGCTCGGCGTACCGCTGGTCGCGACGGCGGTGGGGGGGGCGCCCCCCCCCCCCCGGGGGGGGGGGGGGCGCCGGGCCGCCGCGGAGGGGGCGCGCCCCCCCCCGCGGGGGGGGCGGCCGGCGGGGGGCGCCCCGC
>NZ_JBHZDA010000105.1:11604-13834 GCF_042755665.1 Streptomyces sp. NPDC059142 | reverse complement strand
GTTTTTGTTTTAAGGTCGGTGGGGTAGGTTTTTTTTTTTAGGCCCATGGCGCGGGGGGGGGGGGGGCCCCCCCCCCCCTGGCGGGGGGGGCCGCGGAACTCGTCCCGTACGGTGACGCGCCGGCCCTGGCGGAGGCGGTGACCGGCCTGCTGGGCGACCCGGCGCGGCGTGCCCGGCTGGTCGCGGCGGGCCGGGCGCAGGCGGCCACCTGGCCGACGGAGGACGAGACGATCGCGCAGGTGCTCTGCGTCTACGACGAACTGACGGAGCGGGGCCGCCCGCTGCGCTGACCGACCGGAGCGGGCGCGAGGCGGCAGGGGCGGGCTGGAGGCGGCAGGGGCGCGGGTGGCGGGCCGGGCCGCGGAGGGCCGGAGCGCGGGAGCGCGGGAGCCGCCCCGGGCGCGGCCTCACGCGCCGGGCGTGTGGCGGCGGGCCCGTAGCGCCAGGCTCAGGGCCAGCACCGTCTGCGGATCGTCCAGGTCCGTGCCCAGCAGCTCGGAGATCCGGCCCAGCCGGTTGTAGAGCGTCTGCCGGTTGAGATGCAGCTCCCGCGCCGTCTCCGCCTTGCGCCCCGCGTGCGCCAGATAGGTCTCCAGCGTCGGCAGCAGCGCGGGCCGCGCCGAGCGGTCATGGGCACGCAGCGGGCCGATCGCGCGGTCCACGAAGGCCGCCAGATCCGGATGCTCCCGCAGCCGCCACAGCAGCAGATCGATGTCCAGCCTGCGGGCGTCGTACCAGGCCCTGTCCGGCAGCCCCCGCGCCGCGGCGGCCGTCTCCGCCGCGTGGCGCAGGCTCGCGCCCGCCGCCGCCCAGCCGCCCGCCACCCCCACCACGACCACCGGCGGCGGCGCGCCCGGCCGCTCCAGGCCCGCGCGGGCCACGCCCGCCCGCAGCGCCGCCGCGACCCGGTCGGCCACCGCCGTACGCTCGGCCTCGGAGCGCAGCCCCAGCAGCACCGGAACCCGGCCCTCCACGGGCCGTACCCCCAGCAGCACCGGAACGCCCACCGAGGCCAGCTCCTCCAGCAGCACCCCGGCCGGCAGCGCCCCGCTCCCCGCCGTCGGCAGCCCGGCGCCGGACTCCCGGCCCGCCGTGCCGCCCTGCCCCAGCCGCATCACCACCGGCAGCAGCGGCCCGTCGCCCGGCCGGAACCCCAGCACCCGCGCCCGCGCCGGCGCGTCCTCGGCGCGGATCCGGCCCTCCGCGAGATCGGTGAGGAAGTCGCCCCGGCCGCGCGCCGCCAGCTCCTCCTCCTGGCGCGCCTGCATCAGCACGACCGCGAGCAGCCCCGCCGCGCGCTCGGCCGCCAGCCGGTGCACCGGAAGCGGCCCGGCCGCCACGGCGGGGATCACCAGCCGGGCCCGTACCGCCCCCGTACCGTGGCCGCCGCCCGCCACGTCCACCAGCACCGCGCCCGCCGGCGGCCCCGCCGCCCGCGCCGCGCGCCGGCCGCGCAGCCCCGTCCAGACCTCCAGCGGATCGGCGGCGGCCGGGTCCTGGCCGGGGGCCGCCGCGTACAGGAGCCGGCCCTCCGCCGTCTCCAGGAAGACCGGGTTGCCCGCGAACTCCGCGAGGATCCGCAGCACCCGCTCCACCCCGCCCCCGCCCAGCAGGGCCTCGGTGCAGCGCCGGTGGACCTCCTCGGCCTGCCGCAGCAGCGCGTAGTGGCCGTTCACGATCTCGGTGTGGATCTCCTCGGTCACCGAGACGAACGGCACCTCCCGGTGGAGCTGCACCAGCGGCAGCCCCGCCGTCCGCGCCGCGTCCACGAGCGCCGGGGGCAGCCGGTCGAACCGGGCGCCCAGCTCCACCACCAGCGCCGCGATGCCCCGATCCGCGAGCCGGCGGACGAAGGCGCGCTGTTCGGCGGGGCGGCTGCCCAGGGCGAGACCGGTCGTCAGCAGCAGTTCGCCGCCCTTGAGGAGCGAGGCGATGTTCGGCGCCTCGCCCGCGTGCACCCAGCGCACCGTACGGTCCAGGGCCTCACCGCAGGCCACCACCTCCGGCAGACCGTCCCGGAGTCCCGGCAGCTCAAGAGCCCGCCGCACGGTGATGCCGCCCTGAGTCCCCATGAGCCGGAGGCTACTGGACGGGCCCGGGGCCCGGGTACGCAGCACGCGCGGAGACCCCGGACGCGGGAAGGGCCCGGACGGTGCGGCCCGCGGCCCGCCCGCCGGGCCCCGCCCGTGGCCTTCCCCCCCGCCCGGAGCCGCCGTAGGCGCCCGACGCC
>NZ_JBHZDA010000105.1:2354-11594 GCF_042755665.1 Streptomyces sp. NPDC059142 | reverse complement strand
GGGTGCCCCCCGCGGCGGTGTGTGTGCCCGGGGTGGGGGGCGCGCTCGAGCGCGAGGGGGCCCCGCCCGTGGCCTTCCGCCCGGCCGTCAGCCGCCGTAGGCGCCCGACGCCGTCAGCCGCAGCGCCGTGTCGATCAGCGGCACATGGCTGAACGCCTGCGGGAAGTTGCCCACCTGGCGCTGGAGCCGGGAGTCCCACTCCTCGGCCAGCAGCCCGAGGTCGTTCCGCAGCGACAGCAGCTTCTCGAAGAGCTTGCGCGCCTCGTCGACCCGCCCGATCATCGCCAGGTCGTCGGCCAGCCAGAACGAACAGGCCAGGAACGCGCCCTCGTCGCCCTCCAGACCGTCGACCCCCGCGTCCTCGCCGGACGTCGGGTAGCGCAGGACGAAGCCGTCCTCGGTGGACAGCTCGCGCTGGATCGCCTCGATCGTGCCGATGACCCGCTTGTCGTCCGGCGGCAGGAAGCCCATCTGCGGGATGAGCAGCAGCGACGCGTCCAGCTCCTGGGAGCCGTACGACTGCGTGAAGGTGTTCCGCTCCTTGTCGTACCCCTTCTCGCAGACATCGTGGTGGATGTCGTCGCGCAGCTCGCGCCAGCGCTCCAGCGGCCCGTCCGCGTCGCCCGACTCGATCAGCTTGATCGTCCGGTCGACGGCGACCCACGCCATCACCTTGGAGTGGACGAAGTGGCGGCGCGGACCGCGCACCTCCCAGATGCCCTCGTCGGGCTGGTCCCAGTGCTTCTCCAGGTAGCGGATCAGTTTGAGCTGGAGGACGGAGGCGTAGTCGTTGCGCGCCAGACCCGTCATATGGGCCAGGTGCAGCGCCTCGGTGACCTCGCCGTACACGTCGAGCTGGAGCTGGTGCGCGGCCCCGTTGCCGACCCGGACCGGGCCCGAACGCTCGTACCCCGGCAGCCAGTCCAGCTCGGCCTCGCCCAGCTCGCGCTCGCCCGCGATCCCGTACATGATCTGGAGGTTCTCCGGATCGCCGGCCACGGCGCGCAGCAGCCACTCGCGCCAGGCGCGGGCCTCCTCACGGTAGCCGGTGCGCAGCAGGGACGAGAGCGTGATCGCGGCGTCGCGCAGCCACGTGTAGCGGTAGTCCCAGTTGCGGCTGCCGCCGATCTCCTCGGGGAGCGAGGTCGTCGGCGCGGCCACGATGCCGCCGGTCGGCGCGTACGTCAGGGCCTTGAGCGTGATCAGCGAACGGATCACGGCCTCGCGGTAGGGGCCGTGGTACGTGCAGTGCTCGACCCACTCGCGCCAGAACTCGGAGGTCGCCTCCAGGGAGCCCTCCGGGTCCGGCAGCGCCGGCGGCTGCCGGTGCGAGGGCTGCCAGCTGATCGTGAACGCGATCCGGTCGCCCGGTGCCACGGTGAAGTCGGAGTACGTCGTCAGGTCCTTGCCGTGCGTCTCCGCCTCGGTGTCCAGCCAGACCGAGTCGGGTCCGGCGACGGCGACCGTACGGTTGTCCACCTTGTGGACCCACGGCACGACGCGCCCGTAGCTGAACCGCATCCGCAGCGCGGAGCGCATCGGCACCCGGCCGCTGACGCCCTCGACGATCCGGATGAGCTGCGGCGCGCCGTCACGCGGCGGCATGAAATCGGTCACCCTCACGGTGCCGCGCGGCGTGTCCCACTCGGACTCCAGGATCAGGGAGTCCCCGCGGTAACGGCGCCGGGTGGCCCGTGGCGGCACCGAGCCCGCGGGATGCGCGGGCCCCAGTCGCCAGAAACCGTGCTCGTCGGTTCCCAGCAGAGCCGCGAACACGGCATGCGAATCGAAGCGGGGCAGGCACAGCCAGTCGACTGTGCCGTCCCGGCAGACCAGGGCAGCGGTCTGCATGTCTCCGATGAGTGCGTAATCCTCGATGCGCCCGGCCACGTGCATCTCCAGTCGAACGGCCACGTCCGCCCCGCGGGGCGCTTACTGCGGTCAAGGGTCGTTGACGAGCTGGTTTTCCGGGAAATCGGGCGGGGGTGGTGCCGTTTGCCGGCCGCACTCGGCAGCGAATGTTTGAGCAGGATACGACGCACGTCGGGGTTCCGCGTCACGGTCGGAAGAAGAGCGGAAGAAGAGCGGTCCGCCGAACGAGTGGGTTCGTCGGGACGAGGGGGAAAAAGTGTGACGAGGGGGAAAGGGGAGGCATCGCGGCGCGACGCGTGGCCGGAAGCGACCTCCTGTCGTCGCTGTTACCCTGGTAGCCCGTGGACCGGTGGACTCCCTGCACAGCACAGAGACCCCGAAACCGCAGCGACGGCAGTCCCTTCGCCTCTCGGTCTGGGACACCGGCACGCACCTCGAACCGCGACCACGGGAGCCCCCTCTTGGCCATGCCGACACGATCCTCGACATCCTCGACGACCAAGCACATCTTCGTCACCGGGGGTGTCGCTTCCTCCCTCGGCAAGGGCCTGACCGCCTCCAGCCTGGGCGCGCTGCTGAAAGCGCGCGGTCTGCGGGTCACGATGCAGAAGCTCGACCCGTACCTGAACGTCGACCCCGGGACGATGAACCCCTTCCAGCACGGTGAGGTGTTCGTCACGAACGACGGCGCCGAGACCGACCTGGACATCGGCCACTACGAGCGCTTCCTCGACGTGGACCTCGACGGCTCGGCCAACGTCACCACCGGCCAGGTCTACTCGCAGGTCATCGCCAAGGAGCGGCGCGGCGAGTACCTGGGCGACACCGTCCAGGTCATCCCGCACATCACCAACGAGATCAAGCACCGCATCCGGCGGATGGCGGCCGGTGAGGTCGACGTCGTCATCACGGAGGTCGGCGGCACGGTCGGCGACATCGAGTCGCTGCCGTTCCTGGAGACCGTCCGCCAGGTCCGCCACGAGGTGGGCCGGGACAACGTCTTCGTCGTCCACATCTCGCTGCTGCCGTACATCGGCCCGTCCGGCGAGCTGAAGACCAAGCCGACCCAGCACTCGGTCGCCGCCCTGCGGAACATCGGTATCCAGCCGGACGCGATCGTGCTGCGCGCCGACCGCGAGGTGCCGCTCTCCATCAAGCGCAAGATCTCGCTGATGTGCGACGTGGACGAGGCGGCCGTGGTGGCCTGCGTCGACGCCAAGTCGATCTACGACATCCCCAAGGTGCTGCACACCGAGGGCCTGGACGCCTACGTCGTGCGCAAGCTGGACCTGCCCTTCCGCGACGTGGACTGGACGATCTGGGACGACCTGCTGGACCGCGTCCACAACCCGGACCACGAGGTCACCATCGCGCTGGTCGGCAAGTACATCGACCTGCCGGACGCGTACCTCTCCGTGACGGAGGCCATCCGCGCGGGCGGCTTCGCCAACCGGGCGCGGGTCACGGTGAAGTGGGTCACCTCGGACGACTGCAAGACCCCGGCCGGCGCCGCGAAGCAGCTCGGTGACGTCGACGGCATCCTGATCCCGGGCGGCTTCGGCGAGCGCGGCGTGACCGGCAAGGTCGGCGCGATCCAGTACGCCCGCGAGCACAAGGTGCCGCTGCTCGGCATCTGCCTCGGTCTCCAGTGCATCGTCATCGACGCGGCGCGCAACCTCGCGGGGATCCCCGAGGCCAACTCGACGGAGTTCGACTCCGGCACCGCGCACCCGGTGATCTCCACGATGGAGGAGCAGCTCGCCTACGTGGAGGGCGCGGGGGACCTGGGCGGCACGATGCGGCTCGGTCTCTACCCGGCGAAGCTCGCCGAGGGCTCGATCGTCCGCGAGGTGTACGAGGACCAGCCGTACGTGGAGGAGCGCCACCGTCACCGCTACGAGGTGAACAACTCCTACCGCGCGGAGCTGGAGAAGAAGGCCGGTCTGGTCTTCTCGGGCACGTCCCCCGACAACAAGCTCGTCGAGTACGTCGAGTACCCGCGCGCCACGCACCCCTACCTGGTCGCCACCCAGGCCCACCCGGAGCTGCGGTCCCGGCCGACGCGTCCGCACCCGCTGTTCGCCGGGCTCGTGAAGGCCGCGGTCGAGCGTCGTGAAGGGCTCCGTCAGGAGGCGGGCGAGCCGGTGGCCGCGCGGTCGTAAGGCACGTCACAGGCGATACGGTGGGAGCCGGGGTACGGCCCGAGTTCGGGGTCCGTGCCTCGGTTTCCGCTTGTGTACCACCGTGGGAGGACGCTGCCATGACCATCAAGGACACCCCTGAGGAATGGCGGGTCACCGCGACCACGACGCCCTTCCGCGGCAACAAGACCAGTGTCCGCACGGATGATGTGGTCATGCCCGACGGCACGGTCGTGAAGCGCGACTACCAGGTCCACCCCGGCTCCGTCGCGATCCTCGCCCTGGACGCCGGGGGCCGGGTCCTGGTGCTGCGCCAGTACCGCCACCCCGTACGCCACAAGCTCTGGGAGATCCCGGCCGGACTGCTCGACGTGCCGGGGGAGAACCCGCTGCACGCGGCCCAGCGCGAGCTGTACGAGGAAGCGCACGTCAAGGCCGAGGACTGGCGGGTGCTCACGGACGTCTACACGACACCGGGCGGCTGCGACGAGGCGGTACGGATCTTCCTCGCCCGGGAGCTGTCCGAGGCGCAGGGCGAGCGCTTCCAGGTCTCCGAGGAGGAGGCCGACATGGAGCTGGCCCGGGTGGACCTGACCGAGCTGGTGCGGGGCGTGCTCGCGGGCGAGCTGCACAACAACTGCCTCGCGGTGGGCGTCCTCGCGCTCACCGCCGCGCTGGCGGGGGACGGCGTGGAGGCGCTGCGTCCGGCGGAGGCGCCGTGGCCGGCGCGGCCGTTCGTGGCCTGACCCCGACGCCTGCTCCCTGACGCCTGATACGCAGGCCTGATTCATCCTCTGATCCGAAGAAAAGCTGATCCGATCGGGGGATGCACCGGCCGCGCTCCCCCTGTTCCGTCGCAGAGAGTGAACTACGCTCGAACCGTCCGTGCGGAGACCCGCCGGGCTCGGATCGTGCGCAGGCGGACGGAGCGTGGCCCGTGACGGATCAGGCGGTGGACGTGAGTGGCCCCGGCCGTGCGCGAGCGAAGAAGCCCCCGGAGCCGGGGGCGGGCGCGGCCGGGCCCACCGAATCCGACGCACCGTCGGCCAAACGCCGCGGCCGGGCCACCTCGGCCGCGAAGAAGAAAGGTACGGCCCGGGTGACCGTCCCGGAGGGTCCCGAGGATGTGACCGATGTCGTGAGCGGTACGGAGGGCGGCGACCCCGAGCCACGCCCGGCCACCCGGCCCGCCCGCGCCCGGCGGAAGGCCGCGGCTCCCCGCAGGGCCCGCCCCAAACCGCCCGACGCGGCCCCCGCGGAGCCGGAAGCGGGGCCGGAACGGGAAGCGGGACCGGAACCGGAACCGGCCGTGACGGTCACGGAGGCGCCCGAGCCGGCCGCGGTGCCCGCGCCCGCGGCGGAGGCGGACGTCGTGGCGGTGCCCGAGCCGGAAGCGGACGTCGCACCCGAGCCGGAGGCGGAGCGCGCGCCCGAGGTCACGGCCGCGCCGGAGGCCGAAACGGACGCCGTGGTCGCATCCGCCCCCGAGCCCCCGGCCACGCCCGACCCTCCGGCCGAACAGGAGTCCGAGGGCGCGACCGCGCCCGGACCCCTGGCCGAAGCGGAAGCCCCGGCCGCCCCCGAACCCCCGGCCGCCCCCGCCCCCGAGCCCCCGGCCGCCCCCGCCCCTCAGGCTGACCTCGAACCTCAGGCTGACCTCGACCCCGAACCCCCGGCCGAACCCGAGTCCGAACTCCAGGCGGAGCCCGGACACCGGGCCGAGTCCGGGCCTCCGGCCGAGCCCGCTCCCGAACTCCCCCTCGTCCGCGCGGTCGAAGCGTCCTCGGAAGCGCAACTGGTCGTCTCCGGAGGCGAGTTCTTCGGGCGGCTGCGGGAACTCAAGGCGCTGCACGGGGACATCGAGCGCGCCGGGCTCAACACGATCTCCGGGCGGAAGGAGCCCCGCGCGCGAGTGCTGCTGATCGCCGGGCGCCCCGGGGCCGGGCGGACCTCGCTCGCGCGGGAGCTGGCCCGGCAGTTGCGCGACGGATATCCGGACGGGATCGTACGGACCCGGCTCACCGGGTCCGACGGTGAGCCCGTGCCCACCGAGCGGACCGCCCGCGAGATCCTCGGCGCGTTCGGTGTCGCCACCCCGCCCGGCGCGGGGGAGGACGAGCTGTCCGGGATGGTGCGCGAGGCGCTGGGCGCCCGCCGGGTGCTGCTGCTCCTCGACGACGCCGCCGACGCCGGGCAGGTCGACCCGCTCGTACCGGACAATCCGGACTGTCTGGTCGTCGCCGTCTCGCAGGGGCCGCTCACCGGGATTCCCGACGTGCGCCCCTGCACCCTCGGCGGTATGGACACCAAGGCCGCCATCGAACTGCTCACACGGTTCACCGGCGCCGTACGGATCACGGTGGACCCGCAGGCCGCCGAGTCGCTGACCGAGGAGTGCGGCGGTCAGCCCGCCGCGCTCGTGCTGGCCGGCGGCTGGCTCGCGGCGCGCCCCATGGCGTCGGTCGCCGATGTCGCCAAGCGGCTGCGCGCCGTGCCGCCCGACCCCGAGTGCCCGGTCGGCGCCCGTCCGCTCGCCCGCGCCTTCCGGCTCGTGTACGAGAGCCTGCCGCCGACCGCCGCCCGGATGCTGCGGCTGCTCGCCCTCGCGCCCGCCGGGATCACCGACGCGCACACCGCCTCGGCGCTGGCCGGCTGCTCCATGCAGGACGCCGCCGTCCTGCTGGACGACTTCGCCGAGCGGGGGCTGCTGCGCACCGCCGACGACCGGACCGCCCGGCAGGGCGTGGCGCCGTACCGGCCCGCACCCGGCCGCGCGGCCGTCGACCAGTACGTCGTCCCGGGCTGTCTCGTCCCGCTGCTGCGCCCCCTGCTCGCGGAGGACCGCCCCGCCGAGGTGCAGCTCGCCCGCGCGCGGATGCTGGAGCGGACCGTACGGCTGCTCCAGTCCTGCCGCGCCGTCACCGACCCCGAAGGGTCCCCGGCCCGCAGGCGGCTCGCCGGGCTGCCCAGCGCGCTGCGCTTCCCGCACGCCGCCGCCGCGGCCGAGTGGCTGTACTCCCGGCAGCCCGCCCTGCTGGCGTCCGCGCGCCTCGCGGTCGCCGACGGCGAGCTGGACACACTGGCCCGTCGGCTGGTCGCCGCGCTGGTCCGGGCGCTGGCCGCGCACCGGGGCACGGAGGCCGCGGCGCCCGAGCTGTACGGGCTCCACCAGCTCGTCCTCGACATCGCGGAGCGCCATGAGCTGTACCGCGAGCAGGCCGCGGCCCTGCTGAACATCGGCGATCTGGACGCCAGGACCGGCCGTACGCACGACGCGCTCGCCCGCTACCGCGCCGCGCTGGACGCCGGCCGCGCCGCGAACGATCTGTATGCGACCGGCCGCGCCATGGAATCCCTGGGCGGGGCCCATCAGGACCTGCGGGACTGGCAGCGCGCCGCCGACTGGTACGGACGGGCGCTCTCCCAGCGGCTGAGCCGGGGCGAGCGGGCCGACGAGGCGCGGCTCTACGGCCGCCTCGGCACCGTCCACACCTACGCGGGCCGCTACGGCGAGGCGCTGCGCAACTGGCGCGCCGCCATCGCGATCCACCGCAGGCTGGGCGATCCGGCCGGACAGGCGCGAGCGCTCAGCGAGGCGGCCCGGGTCCAGGAGTACGCGGGCCGGCCGCAGGAGTCGCTCCGTACCTGCCAGGAAGCGGTCGAGTGGGCCAGGATCGCGGGGGATCTGCGGCTCCAGGCGGCGCTCCAGCTCCGGGTCGCGGACACCCTGGACCGGCTGGGGGATCCGGCGGCGGCCCGGCTGCACCGGGCCACCGCGGATCGTCTTCTCCTGGAAACGGAGGGAAACGCCTACGAAATCCGCAGCGCTTCCGTCGAGGACTGATGCTTTGTAAGGCTAGACAGCAGGAAATCCTTCATTAGACTGGCTTTGCCGCATACGTCAGCGGTGCCTTCCCGTGTGCCACGCGTGCCCGGGTATGTATGGGATTGCTCCCGGAATCTCCGCGGAATCCCCCGAGCCAAGGACCGTGATCTGCCGTGTTGGTCGGTATCCCCCGCGAGGTCAAGAACAACGAGTTCCGGGTGGCCATCACCCCCGCCGGAGTGCACGAGCTGGTGCGCCAGGGACATCAGGTCGTCATCGAGCGGGGCGCCGGCATCGGCTCCTCGATCGCCGACGGCGAGTACATCGCGGCCGGCGCGCGGATCCTGCCCACCGCCGACGAGGTCTGGGCCGTCGCCGACCTGCTGCTGAAGGTCAAGGAGCCGGTCGCCGAGGAGTACCACCGGCTCCGCAAGGACCAGACCCTCTTCACCTACCTGCACCTGGCCGCGTCCCGCGCCTGCACCGACGCCCTGCTGGAGTCGGGCACCACCGCCATCGCGTACGAGACCGTCGAGACCGCGCGCCGCGCGCTCCCGCTGCTCGCCCCGATGTCGGAGGTCGCCGGGCGGCTGGCGCCGCAGGTCGGCGCCTATCACCTGATGCGTTCGGCCGGCGGGCGCGGTGTGCTGCCGGGCGGTGTGCCCGGTACGGCGGCGGGCCGCGCCGTGGTCATCGGCGGCGGGGTCTCCGGCTGGAACGCCACCCAGATCGCCGTCGGCATGGGATTCCACGTGACCCTGCTCGACCGGGACATCGACAAGCTGCGCGAGGCCGACCGGATCTTCGGTACCAAGGTCCAGACCATCGTCTCCAACACGTTCGAACTGGAGAAGGCGGTGACCGAGGCGGACCTCGTGATCGGGGCCGTACTGATCCCCGGCGCGAAGGCGCCGAAGCTCGTCACCAACGCGCTCGTCGCCCGGATGAAGCCCGGAAGTGTACTTGTCGACATTGCGATTGATCAGGGCGGCTGCTTCGAGGACTCGCGTCCCACGACCCACGCCGAACCGACCTTCCAGGTGCACGACTCGGTCTTCTACTGCGTGGCCAACATGCCCGGCGCCGTACCGCACACCTCCACGTACGCCCTGACCAACGCCACGCTGCCGTACATCGTGGAGCTGGCGAACCGCGGCTGGGCCGGTGCGCTGCGCCGGGACCCGGCGCTCGCGAAGGGGCTCAACACCCATGACGGCCAGGTCGTTTACCGCGAGGTGGCCGAGGCGCACGGGCTGGATCACGCCGAACTCGGCACCGTTCTCGCCTGACGCGTCAACCCGCTCCGTCAACTTCGCGCCCCCCGGCGGGCAACACAAGGGGGGGGGGGGCCCCAGGGGAGGGGGGGAACCGGGGGGGGCCCCACCCCCCCAACCACCAACC
>NZ_JBHZDA010000105.1:0-2344 GCF_042755665.1 Streptomyces sp. NPDC059142 | reverse complement strand
GGCTGAACGCGGGGCGCACCGTCGCCGGCGGGGGGGGCGGCCGGGCGGCCGCCGCGCCGCCCCCGCGCAGCCCCCCCCCCCCCTCACCCCCCGCCCGCCGCCCCCCCACCCCCCCAACCCCGGCCGCCCGCGGCCCGGCGCGCTCGCGTCGCCCCCCCCCCCCCCCGGGGCGTCGGGCGACAGGTGTGCGACCGCCCGTCAACTCGCCTCGAACGTAACAATTTCAACCGTTTCGTATGACGGCGAAACCTCGCCGCACTGCCTTGGTGAGAGGGCTGTGCGCCCTTGACAGAGGGGTGTTCGGTTGCCGACACATCGGGTCCGGTCCGGCGGATTGTGTTGCTGCGGAGTGGTGACACGCCATAGAGTCGCCAACCGTCGGCATGGTGCCACGCTGACCTATCGATAAGTTTCCTGGTCCCGTCCAAGGAGGTAAGACGACTTGTGAATGAGTCGACATTTACTCCCGGGGGTGGTCAACCAGGAATGCCGGTGAGGGGCCAGAGCCCGTCGTCCGGGTTCGAGGCTGTCGGCTCCGTAGCTGTCCGCACCTTCGCCACCCACCAGCACATGACGACAGCCCACCAGATGATGGACGGCCAACACGTGAACGCCATGGCCGGCAACGAGGGTGGCCGAGAGTCCACTTCGTTCGCCGACTTCGACGAAGCGCCCGAAGGGCACTTCTACGACCCAGACGCCGAATACGAGCCGGACCCCGAGTACGCGGCCACCCTCGCCCCCGACGCTGCCCGCCAGCGCCGCGAGCGGATCGGCCCGACCGGGCGTCCCCTGCCGTACTTCCCGATCCCCGGCCCGCTCACCGACCACGGCCCCGCGAAGATCATCGCGATGTGCAACCAGAAGGGCGGCGTCGGCAAGACCACGTCGACCATCAACCTGGGTGCCGCCCTCGCGGAGTACGGCCGACGTGTGCTGCTCGTCGACTTCGACCCGCAGGGAGCCCTGTCGGTCGGCCTCGGCGTGAACCCGATGGAGCTGGACCTCACCGTCTACAACCTGCTCATGGAGCGGGGCATGGCGGCCGACGAGGTGCTGCTGAAGACCGCCGTGCCCAACATGGACCTGCTGCCGAGCAACATCGACCTCTCGGCCGCCGAGGTGCAGCTCGTCAGCGAGGTCGCGCGCGAGTCCACGCTCCAGCGCGCCCTCAAGCCCCTGCTGCTCGACTACGACTACATCGTGATCGACTGCCAGCCCTCGCTCGGTCTGCTGACCGTGAACGCGCTGACGGCCGCCCACAAGGTGATCGTGCCGCTGGAGTGCGAGTTCTTCGCGCTGCGCGGGGTCGCGCTGCTCACCGAGACCATCGAGAAGGTCCAGGAGCGGCTCAACCCGGAGCTGGAGCTCGACGGCATCCTCGCCACCATGTACGACTCCCGCACGGTGCACAGCCGGGAGGTCCTGGCCCGGGTCGTGGAGGCGTTCGACGATCACGTCTACCACACCGTGATCGGGCGGACCGTGCGCTTCCCGGAGACCACCGTCGCCGGTGAGCCCATCACCACGTACGCCTCGAACTCCGTCGGCGCCGCCGCCTATCGCCAGCTCGCCAGGGAGGTGCTCGCCCGGTGTCACGCCGAGTGAGTCTGCCCGGCGCCGACGAACTGTTCCGTACGACCGGAGGCATGGCGCTGACGTCGTCGTCCCCCGCGGCGCAGCGGCGGGGCGCGAACGGCGAACCGCGGGTGCCCGCGCCGGCCGGGGAGAGCGATCCGGGCGGCGACCAGGCGGGCCCGGCCGGGCCCGGGACGCAGGAGGAGCACTCCGCCCCCGACACGGAGCCCGCCCCGGCGCAGCCGGCGCGCAGCCGCACCGCCGACGCCGAACAGGCCGCGACCGCCGTGCAGGCCCGCAGGCCGCAGGAGGGCGGATCCCCGGGGACCGGACCCGGCGGCGGTACAGGGCCGGGAACGGCCGCGCAGGGGGCGCAGAGCGCACAGCAGGGCGGACAGCAGCGCCGGCAGCGGCGCGGCGCCAACCGGCGCCCCAGCGGGCGCGAACGGCACGACGAGAAGATCACGGTCTATGTCTCGGCCGAGGAACTGATGGACCTCGAACACGCCCGGCTGGTGCTGCGCGGTGAGCACGGACTCGCCGTGGACCGCGGGCGGATCGTCCGCGAGGCGGTGGCGGTCGTCCTCGCCGACCTCGAATCGCGGGGCGACGCGAGCATTCTCGTACGGCGGCTGCGCGGGCGCTGACGGTAGCCTGCGCGGGCCGCACCAACGCCCGCAGCCCCGCCGCCCCGCCGCTCCCAGGACCGCGATGCCCCCGCCGCCCGACCCCGCCCGCCCGCCGCGCCGCCCGCTCGGCCGCGGCC
>NZ_JBHZDA010000104.1:2644-26138 GCF_042755665.1 Streptomyces sp. NPDC059142 | reverse complement strand
GCCCCCCCCGCGCCCGGGCGGCGCGGGGGGGCCGGCCCCGTTCCCGCCCCCCGGACAGGGGCCGGGGGCCGGGGCCAACGGGCCGGGGTCCGGAAGTTTCCGCGTGATGTCTTGACAGTGACGGACACCGGTCCCAGGATCCTCCACAACGTAATTAACTACCCAGTGCGTTAATTAGCGGCGACCTCCACCCCCACTGTCGTCTCCCGCCCCGCAGCCATCCCCCGTCCCCGCCGTCACCCCCTCCGCCCGGATCCCCTCCCCACTCCAGAGGAGCACGCGTGTCCGCTCACACGCCCGACGCCCCGACACCGTCCCCCACCCCGCGGGGCAAACCCCGCAAGGCGGCCGTGGCCGCCTGGATCGGCAGCGCGCTGGAGTACTACGACTTCTTCATCTACGGCAGCGCCGCGGCCCTGATCTTCCCCAAGGTCTTCTTCAACCCCGACCATCCCGCGACCGCCACACTGATCTCGCTCGGCACCTTCGGCGTGGCGTACGCGACCCGGCCGCTCGGCGCGCTGTTCCTCGGACACATCGGGGACCGGCTGGGCCGGCGCCGGGTCATGGTCCTGACGCTGATCCTGATGGGCGTCTCCACGTTCCTCATCGGGTGTCTGCCCACGTACGACCAGATCGGGGCGGCGGCGCCCGTCCTGCTGGTGCTGATGCGCATGCTCCAGGGGATCTCGGCCGCGGGCGAGCAGGCCGGCGCCAGCTCGATGACGCTGGAACACGCGCCGGAGGACCGGCGCGGCTACTACTCCAGCTTCACACTGAACGGGACCCAGGCCGGTCAGATCCTCGCCACCCTGATCTTCATCCCGGTCGCCGCGCTCCCCGACGACCAGCTCTACACCTGGGGCTGGCGGATCCCGTTCCTGCTCAGCGCCTTCGTCGCGGTGGCCGGCTACCTCATCCGGCGCAATCTGGAGGAGACCCCGGTCTTCCAGCGGGAGTCCGCCGCCGGCGCACCGGCCGAACTCCCGCTGGTCCATCTGCTGCGCCACCACTGGGCGGATGTGGTGCGGGTCGTCGCCGCGGCGACGATCGCGACCGTCTCCACCATCTTCACCGTCTGGGCGCTGTCGTACGCCACCAGCGACGCCGTCGGCATGGACAAGACGGCCATGCTCTGGGTCGGTGTCGCCGCCAACGGCGTGGCCCTGCTCGCCATCCCGCTCTGGGCGAGGCTCTCCGACCGGATCGGCCGCAAGCCCGTCTTCCTCATCGGTTCGCTCGGCTCCGGCGTGATGATCTTCGTCTATCTGTGGGCGATCTCCACCGGCTCCTACCCGCTGGTGCTCCTCGCCGGCATAGCGTTCTTCGGTGTGGTCTACAGCGCGGCCAACGGCATCTGGCCCTCCCTGTACGGGGAGATGTTCTCCACCCGGGTCCGGCTCTCGGGCATGGCGATCGGTACGCAGATCGGCTTCGCCGTGGCCGGGTTCGCCGTCAGCTTCGCGGCGCGGATCGCGGGCCCCGACGGGGACAACTGGGCCGGGGTCGCGATCTTCACGGCCGTCTTCTGCGCCCTCAGCTCGCTCGCCGTCCTGACCGGCCGGGAGACGTTCAAGGTGCCCACCGCGGAACTCGGCGACCGGCGGACGGCGGCCCCGGAGCGCCCCCGGGCCACCACGCCGGTCTGAGCCCGCCCTCTCCCGCCCGCCTTCCCACCCCCCACCGAAAGAAAGAACCACGATGCCGAACCCGTCCGACCTGGCCCAGCAGCCCTCCGTACTCGTCCTCAACGGCCCCAACCTCAATCTGCTCGGTCTGCGGGAGCCCGCGGTGTACGGCACGGACACCCTCGCCGACATCGAGGCGCTGTGCCGTACCACCGCGGCCGGACACGGCCTGCGGGTCGACTTCCGGCAGAGCAACCACGAGGGCGTGCTGATCGACGCCGTGCAGGAGGCGCGCACCGCGCACCGCGGGATCGTGATCAACCCGGCCGGCTACAGCCACACCTCGGTGGCGCTGCGCGACGCCCTCGCCGCCGTGGACCTCCCGGTGGTGGAGGTGCATCTGTCCAACATCCACCGGCGCGAGGCGTTCCGGCACCACTCGTACGTCTCGGCCGTCGCCGACACGGTGATCTGCGGGGCGGGGGCGCACGGGTACGCGCTGGGCCTCGCGCACCTGGCGCGCCTGGTGGAGGCCGCCCGGTGACCGGTACCTCGTATCTCACCGGGCTGATCGGCGCGGGCATCGGCCCCTCGCTCAGCCCCGCGCTGCACGAACGGGAGGCGGACCGGCACGGGCTGCGCCTGCTCTACCGCACCCTCGACATCGACGCGTTGGGGGTGCGTCCCGAGGCGGTCGGTGAACTGGTGCGGGCGGCGCGGATGCTGGGCTTCGACGGGCTCAACATCACCCATCCCTGCAAGCAGTTGGTGATCGAGCACCTGGACGAGGTGGATCCGGTGGCGGCGGCGCTCGGCGCGGTCAACACCGTGGTCCTGCGGGACGGCCGGGCGACCGGTCACAACACGGACGTCACCGGATTCGCCCGGTCCTTCGCCCGGGGCCTGCCCGGCGTCGCCACCCGGCGGGTCGTGCAGCTCGGGGCGGGCGGGGCGGGCGCCGCCGTCGCGCACGCGCTGCTCACCCTCGGCGTGGACCGGCTCGCGCTGGCGGACACCGACCCGCTACGGGCCACCGCGCTGGCCGAGGCGCTGAACCGCCGCTTCGGCGCCGGGCGGGCGAGCGCCGTCGCGATGCCCTGGCTCGCGACACGCCTCGACGACGCCGACGGTCTGGTCCACGCCACGCCCACCGGCATGGCCGGACACCCGGGGCTGCCGCTGCCCGCCGGACTGCTCCGTCCCGGACTGTGGGTGGCGGAGGTCGTCTACCGGCCGCTCGACACCGAACTGCTGCGGCTGGCCCGGGAGATGGGCTGCCCGACCCTGGACGGCGGCGCCATGGCCGTCTTCCAGGCGGCGGACGCCTTCCGGCTCTTCACGGGGCGGGAGCCGCACACGGAGAGAATGCTCGACGATCTCGCCGACCTCGTCGAGGCGCCCGCCGGGTAGGACCGGCCGGGTAGGGCCCACCGGGTAGGGCCCACCGGGCGGGGCAGGTGCGGGCCCGGGTGTCGCGCGGGCGTCTCGATAGACTGGGGCGCACCGTGCCCGCCGCGGGCCCGACGCCACGAGGAGCCGTATGGCAGCCGCCGTCCCCCCGCCGACCCCGCCCGTCACACGGACCCGGGACGCGGCACGGACCCGTGAGGAGATCCTCGACGCGGCGACGCGGGAGTTCGCCCGGGTCGGTTTCGCGGGCGCCCGGGTGGACGAGATCGCCGCGCACATCCACACCACCAAGCGGATGATCTACTACTACTTCGGCAGCAAGGAACGGCTCTTCACCACCGTCCTGGAGCGGGCGTACGGGGTGATCCGCGCCATCGAGCAGGACATCGACGTGGAACACCTCGACCCGCGGTCCGCGATCAGACGGCTCGCCGAGGTCACCTTCGACCACCACGAGGCGCATCCGGACTTCATCCGGCTGGTCAGCATCGAGAACATCCACGAGGCCGAGCACATCAAGGCCTCGGCCACGCTCGGCTCGCTCAACTCCCCCGCCATCGACGTGATCCGCCGCATCCTGGAGGAGGGCCGGGCCGAGGGCGTCTTCACCGCCGATGTCGACGCCCTCGACCTGCACGCGATGATCAGCTCGTTCTGCTTCTTCCGGGTCGCCAACCGGCACACCTTCGGCACCCTGTTCGGCCGTGACCTGACCGCCCCGGACCGGCGCGAGCACTACCGCACGATGCTGGGCGACATGGTCCTCGCCTATCTGACCGCCGAGGCGTGACACCGCGCGGCCGCACGGCCCGGCCCGGCCGCCGGGCCCCCGCGCCGCCGCGCGTCTCTACGTCCCGCTGTACGTGGCGCTGTGGGTGTCGGTGTGGTTGTCGCTGTGGGTGTCGCTGTACGTCCCGCCCTGCTCCGCCTTCGCGACCAGCGACGCCGGTGGCGTGAACCGCTCCCCGTACAGATCCGCCAGTTCCCGCGCGCGTGCCACGAAGCCGGGCAGGCCGCCCTCGTAGCCGTTGACGTACTGGAGCACGCCCCCGGTCCAGCCGGGGAAGCCGATGCCCAGCAGGGAGCCGATGTTGGCGTCGGCGACCGAGGTGACGACGTTCTCGTCCACACAGCGGACCGCCTCCAGCGCCTCCGCGAAGAGCATCCGCTCCCCCATGTCGCGCAGCGGGACATCCGTGTCGCCCGTGCCGAAGTGCTCCCGCAGCCCCGGCCAGAGACGCAGGCGTTCGCCGTTCGCGCCGTACTCGTAGAAGCCCGCGCCGCCCGCGCGTCCCGGCCGCCCGAACTCGTCCACCATCCGGTCGACGACCTCTTCCGCGGGATGTGCGGTCCAGCGGCCCCCGCTCTCCTCGACCGCGCGCCGGGTCTCCGCGCGGATCCGGCGGCCCAGCGTGAGCGTCAACTCGTCCATGAGCGCGAGCACCTTGGCCGGGTAGCCCGTCTGCGCGGCGGCCTGTTCGACGGAGGCGGGCTCCAGCCCCTCGCCGATCATCGCGACGCCTTCGTCGAGGAAGCTGCCGATGACCCGGGAGGTGAAGAAGCCCCGTGCGTCGTTGACGACGATCGGGGTCTTCCTGATCCGGCGCACCAGGTCGAAGGCGCGGGCCAGTGTCTCGTCCCCGGTCCGCTCCCCCCGGACGATCTCGACCAGCGGCATCCTGTCGGCCGGTGAGAAGAAGTGCAGTCCGACGAAGTCGGCCGGGCGCGCCACGCCCTCGGCGAGTCCGGTGATGGGCAGGGTGGAGGTGTTGGAGCAGAGCAGCGCGTCGGGGGCGACGATCCCCTGGATCTCCTGGAACACCCGGTGCTTGAGCGCCGTGTCCTCGAACACCGCCTCGATCACGGCGTCGCAGCCGGCCAGCCGCGCCGGATCGGCGGTGGGGGTGATCCGGGCGAGCAGCGCGTCGCGGTCGGCCTCGGTGGTACGGCCCCGGGCGAGCGCCTTGTCGAGCAGCTTCTCCGTGTACGCCTTGCCCCGGGCGGCTGCCTCCTCCGAGACGTCCTTGAGGACGACGTCGAGCCCCGCACGCGCGCAGGAGTGGGCGATGCCCGCGCCCATCATCCCGGCGCCGACCACGGCGACCCTGCGGACCTCGCGCGGCGCGACGCCCTGGGGCCTGCTCGCCCCGGAGTTGACGGCCTGGAGGTCGAAGAAGAACGCCTGGATCATGTTCTTGGCGGTCTGCCCGGTGACCAGCTCGGTGAAGTAGCGCGCCTCGACCGTCTGCGCGGTCGCGAAGTCGACCTGCGTGCCCTCGACGGCGGCGGCGAGGATGTTGCGCGGCGCCGGGTAGGGCGCGCCCGCGAGCTGCTTCTTCAAGGTGGCGGGGAAAGCGGGGAGTTGGGCGGCGAGCCCGGGGGTGGAGGGCGTACCGCCGGGGATCCGGTACCCCTTGACGTCCCAGGGCTGGTGGGAGTCGGGGTGCGCGTCGATGAAGGCGTGCGCCCTGGCCAGCATCTCCTCGGCGGTGGCGGCGACTTCGTGGACCAGGCCGTTCTCCAGGGCGCGCCGGGGTGTGTACCGGGTGCCCTGGAGGAGCACCTTGAGCAGGGCGTCGGCGAGGCCCATCAGCCGTACGGTACGGGTGACCCCGCCGCTCCCGGGCAGCAGCCCGAGGGTGACCTCGGGCAGCCCGATCCGGGAGCCCGGGGCGTCGAGGGCGATGCGGTGGTGACAGGCGAGCGCGATCTCGTAACCGCCGCCCAGCGCCGCGCCGTTGAGGGCGGCGACGACCGGTTTGCCCAGCGCCTCGATCCGGCGCAGGGCGTCCTTGACGGCCATGGAGCTGTCGAAGACCCGCCGGGCGTCGGCGGGGCCCAGCCCGATCATGTCCTTGAGGTCGCCGCCCGCGAAGAACGTCTTCTTGGCGGAGGTGACGATGATGCCGCGGATGGTGTCCCGCTCGGCCTCGGCACGGTCGGCGACGGCGGTGACGGAGTCCCGGAACGCCTGGTTCATGGTGTTCGCGGACTGCCCGGGGTCGTCCAGGACGAGGGTGACGACGCCGGTCGCGTCGCGCTCCCAGCGGATGACGCCCGGCGCGGGCGGGCCGGCGGGCGGGCCTGCGGGTGAGGGGGCGGCGGGGTCGGAGGTGGTGTGCGGTGCGGCGGTGGTGGGCTCGCTCATGCTGCTGCTCCGTAGCGGGAGAGAAGGGACGACGGCCGGTCAGAGACGCTCGATGACGGTGGCGACACCCATGCCCCCGCCGACGCAGAGCGTGGCGAGGCCGTACCGCTGGTCCCTGCGCTCCAGTTCGTCGACGAGGGTGCCGAGGATCATCGCGCCGGTGGCGCCGAGGGGATGGCCGAGCGCGATGGCGCCGCCGTTGACGTTGACCTTGTCCAGCGGGATCCCCATCTCGTCGACGAAGCGCAGGACGACGGCGGCGAAAGCCTCGTTGATCTCGACCAGGTCGATGTCGTCGATGGTCAGTCGGGCCTTGGCGAGCGCCTTGCGGGTGGCGGGGGCCGGCCCGGTGAGCATGATGGTCGGCTCGGATCCGCAGACGGCCGCGGAGACGATCCGGGCGCGCGGTGTGAGCCCGTACCGCTCCCCCGTCTCCCGCGAGCCGATGGCGACGAGGGCCGCGCCGTCCACGATGCCCGAGGAGTTGCCCGCGTGGTGGACGTGGTCGATCTCCTCGACCCAGTGGTACTTCTGGAGCGCGACGGCGTCGAAGCCGCCCTGCTCGCCGATGCCCGCGAAGGACGGCTTGAGCCCGGCGAGCGAGTCGACGGTGGTGCCGGGGCGCGGGTGCTCGTCCCGGTCGAGGACGGTGAGCCCGTTGCGGTCGCGTACGGGGACGACGGAACGGGCGAAGCGGCCGTCCTTCCACGCCTCGGCGGCCAGTTCCTGGGAACGTACGGCGAACTCGTCCACGTCGTGCCTGCTGTAGCCGCCGAGGGTGGCGATCAGGTCCGCGCCGATGCCCTGGGGCACGAAACCGCCGGCGTAGCTGGTCATCGGGTCCATGGCCCAGGCGCCGCCGTCGGAGCCCATCGGCACGCGGGACATCGATTCGACGCCGCCCGCGAGGACCAGGTCCTCCCAGCCGGAGCGGATCTTGGCGGCGGCCAGGTTGACGGCTTCGAGACCGGAGGCGCAGAAGCGGTTCTCCTGCACTCCGGCGACGGTGTCGGGCAGTCCTGCGGCGAGGGCCGCGATCCGGGCGATGTCCGAGCCCTGGTCGCCGAGCGGGCTCACCACGCCGAGCACGATGTCGTCGACGGCGGCCGGGTCGAGTCCGGGCAGCCGGCGGCGCAGTTCGTGGATGAGCCCGACGACGAGGTCGATGGGTTTGGTGCCGTGCAGGGCCCCGTTGGCCTTGCCGCGACCGCGCGGGGTGCGGATCGCTTCGTAGACGAACGCTTCGGTACTCACGACGGCTGCCTTCCGTTACGGAGAGTTCGAGGAGCGGGGCCCGCCCGGCGGGCCGGTCCGGGTCGTGTCGCGTGTGTCGTATGTGTCGTATGTGTCGTGCGTGTCGGGTGTCGTGTCGTGGTGCGCTGTGTCGGGTGTCGTGTCGTGTCGTGGCGGATCAGGCCGGGGCGCCGGGCCCTTCCGGTCGGTCGGGCAGGTCGGGCAGGTCCCAGTCGCGGGCGATCTCGGCGGTGTCCGCCCCCGGCCGTGCGGGCGGGCGGCGCACCGACCCGGGGGTGGCGGAGAAACGGGGCGCCGGTGCGGGCTGGCGGAGCCCCGCGTGGTCGGTGAAGGTGCCACGGGCCGCGAGATGGGGGTGGTCGGGCGCCTCGCGCAGCGTGAGTACGGGGGCCACACAGGCGTCGGAGTCCGCGAAGACGTCGGTCCACTCCTGGCGGGTCCGGGTCCTGAACCGGGCGGCCACGGCGTCCCGCAGCTCGTCCCAGCGCGCGAAGTCCCTGCGGTCGGGGATCTCGCCGGCCAGCCCGAGCAGTTCGACGAACTCGTCGTAGAAGCGCTTCTCCAGCGCGCCGACCGCCATGTAGGCGCCGTCGGAGGTCTCGTACGAGCCGTAGAAGGGGCTGCCGCCGTCCAGCAGGTTGGCGCCGCGCCGGTCCTGCCAGCCGCCCGCGCCCATCATGGCGTGGATCATGGTCGTGAGATGGGCGGTGCCGTCCACGATCGCCGCGTCCACGACCTGCCCTGTCCCGTCCGGGGTACGGGCGTGCTGGAGCGCCGCGAGCACCCCGATGACCAGGTAGAGCGCGCCGCCCGCGTAGTCCCCGAGCAGGTTGGCGGGGAGCGCGGGCGGCTCCTCGGCCTTGCCGATCATGGAGAGGGCTCCGGTGACGGCGATGTAGCCGATGTCGTGCCCCGCCCGGTCCGCGAGCGGTCCCTCCTGGCCCCAGCCGGTCATGCGGCCGTACACCAGCCGGGGGTTGCGGTCGAGGCACTCCCGCGGGCCGATGCCCAGCCGCTCGGCGACGCCGGGGCGGTACCCCTCGACGAGGATGTCGGCGCGCTCGACCAGATCGAGGACGCGGGCGGCGCCCTCCGGGACCTTGAGGTCGATGAGCACGGAGCGCTTGTTGCGGTTGGTGAGGTCGTACGCCGGGTCGATACCGAGTCCGGCGCCGCCCGGACGGTCGATCCGTACGACATCGGCGCCGAGGTCGGCGAGCGTCATCGCGGCGAAGGGGCCGGGCCCGATCCCGGCCAGCTCGACCACGCGTACCCCGGTCAGCGGCCCGTTCGTCGTCCCTGTCATCCGGCCCCCAGCGCTGGGGCACCACCGCGGAGACACCCGGTGATGCCGAGAACGTGCTCCGCCCGGCGCGGGGCCGCGCGGAACAGGGCAGAGCAAGCGCTTAGCCCGGTACCGAGCCTATGCCGTGGACGGGGTGTCCGGCCAAGCCGGGGGCGCGGACGGCGCCCTCCCGGCCGGAGGGCGCGCCCGCGGCACGGGTCCCGGCCGGAGGGCGCCGTCCGCGGCACGGGTCCCGGCCAAAGGGCGCGCCCGAGGCGCCGGTCCCGGCCGGGGCGTGCGTACGGCCGAGGCGCCGGTCCCGGCCGGGGCGTGCGTACGGCTACAGGCCGGTCGCCCAGTCGGCGATGGTGTAGATCATCGAGCCGAGCCAGATCACCCCGGCGACGGTGGCCACCAGCAGCACGGCCGACCTGCCGCGCTCGCGGGCCGGGGAGAAGGCCGGAGAAGCGGCGGAGACAGGGGCGAGGGCGTGGTGGTGGGCCGTGCTGAGCGCGGCTCGGCTGTTGGTCATGATCGGAGCCTGTCCCCCAAAAGCATTTGTACGCCTGATCAGATTTTCGGATCGTCCGTACCGCCGGCGGCGCCCCGCGCGAGCGCCTCGCGCAGGGCCTCGCGGCAGAGCGCGTCGGCCCGCCGGGTGGTCTCCGGGAGCCGGTAGTCGGGGGCCAGTCGCAGGGTGTGCGCGCAGGCGGTGGCGAGGTCGACGCGGTGGCCGACCGAGACGAACACCGGCTTCACGCCCGCCCGGGTGCGCAGGGCGCGGCCGACCTCCTCGCCGTCGTCGGCGAGGAGGGGCGAGGAGTCGCCGCGCCGGGGGCCGGGCCGCGCGTACGTAAAGGTGAAGGGGTTCTTCGCCACGCCGATCACCGGGTGTCCGGTGACCACCCCGAGGTGGGAGGCGAGCCCGAAGCGGCGCGGGTGGGCCCGGCCGTACCCGTCGCAGACGATCAGTCCGGGCCCCGCCGTGAGCGCGCCGAGGGCCGCCAGCACGGTCGGGATCTCCCGGAAGGCGAGCAGACCGGGGACGTACGGGAAGGCGACCCGGCCGACCGCGGTGGCCTCGTCGACCACGGCGAGGGTGGCGGCGTCGAGGACGACGGCCGCGGCGGCGACGATGTCCCGCTCGTCGTCGTAGGCCACGTCCACGCCGGTCACCAGCCCGGTGCCGGGCGGCGGACCGGCCTCGTCGAGCACGACACGCCCGCGCAGTTCGTCCTGGACGGCGCGGGCCTCGGCCTCGTCGGCGGGTGTCCTGATCATTTCCATGGTGGCGACAGCCTATGCGGCGCCCGCTCTGGCTAACCTGGCGATCATGTTCGTACTGGAATTGACCTACACCGCCCCCCTCGACCGCGTCGAACCGCTCCTCGGCGCGCATGTCGACTGGCTCGACGCGTCGTACGGGACGGGGGTCTTCATCGCCTCCGGCCGTAAGGTCCCGCGCGACGGCGGGGTGATCCTGGCGGCCGGGGACGACCGGGCCGCCATCGAGCGACTGGTGGCGACGGACCCGTTCGTGACCGGCGGCGTCTGCACGTACCGGATCACCGAGTTCACGGCGACGAAGACCGCGCCGGAACTGGCCCCCTACCGCCAGGAGCAGGCGTAGCGAACGGAGTTGGCCGGGCGGCGCCCCGGGGCGCGGCCGTCCGGCGCGCGGCCGCGCCGGACGGGGCACCCGGTCACCGCCCGGCGGGGGGGTGTGACACGGATCTCGGTACGGTGACATAGCTCACTCCCGATTCGGAGCACGTATTGCGCGGCTCCGCCGTCTTTCCCTGTAGGAGGAGGGCCGCGCCCGGTCCCTCTCCCGTACGCAGCGGTGCGACGTCCGTGCCGGACCCGTACGGATGAGCCCGGCACCGTCCGGATCCGACGAAGGGGAGCAGGCCATGTCGCCCGTCATCGAACAGGCCGTGCAGGCCAGGCTGGTCTCGCCCACTCCCCGGATGGAGACCGTCCCCGCGACGCTCTGCTACGACCGGGCCGATCCGTTCGCCGTACGGATGGAGTTCCCGCCCCCGGCGACGCTCGAAGGCACCGAGGTCACCTGGGAGTTCTCCCGCGAGCTGCTGGCGACGGGGATGACCGAGGCGGCCGGCGTCGGCGACGTGCGGGTGCGGCCCTTCGGCTACGGCCGTACGGTCCTGGAGTTCCACGCCCCCGAGGGGACCGCGATGGTCCATCTGCGCACCTCGGAGCTGCGCCGCTTCCTGGAGCGCTCCCAGGGCCTGGTCCCGGCCGGGCGCGAGCACCTCTATCTCGATCTGGACCACGACCTGACCGAGCTGCTGCGCGACGCGCACTGACGGCGCCCCGCGCCGCCTCGCGCCGCCTCGCGCCGGCGCCGTTAATTCCTTTGACCGGCGCAGGACCACTCCGTAACGTGAGCGGTGGTCCTGTTGTCGTCGATCGGAGTGGACCGTTGCGCATCTGAGGTCCTGAGACACCGTGCCGCACAGCCGTGCTTCCTTCCGGCTGTCCGTCTCGTGTGTGACCTCGGCTGCCCAGCCGTTCCCTCGACCCGGACCTCGATCCTGCTCGCGGTGTCTCCAACCGTTGCCCTGCCCCCTGAAACCTCGCAGCAACCGGAGACGTCTATGTCCGCCGCCGCCCATGTCACCTGCACCGCCCTCTCGTTCGCCTGGCCCGACGGGACCGAGGTGTTCGACGACTTCCAGCTCGCGATCGGCTCCGGGAGGACCGGACTCATCGGCCTCAACGGGTCGGGGAAGTCCACCCTGTTGAAGCTGATCGCGGGTGAACTCACCCCGGCCGCGGGCCGGATCAGGATCACCGGCGAGGTCGGCTTCCTCCCCCAGACCGTGACGCTCGACACCGCCCTGCGGGTGGACGAAGCCCTCGGGATCGCCGCGACCCGCGCCGCGCTGCACGCCATCGAGGCGGGCGACGCGAGCGAGGAACACTTCACGGCCGTCGGTGACGACTGGGACGTGGAGGAACGGGCCCACGCCACCCTCGACCACCTCGGTCTCGGCCGGCTCGGACTCGACCGGACGGTCGGCGAGATGTCCGGCGGCGAGTGCGTGCTGCTCGGCCTGGCCGCGCTGCTGCTCGCCCGGCCCGCCGTCCTGCTGCTGGACGAGCCGACCAACAACCTCGATCTGCACGCCCGTCGGCGGCTGTACGACGCCGTCGACTCCTGGTCCGGCGTGCTGGTGGTGGTCAGCCACGACCGTGAACTCCTGGAGCGCGTCGACCAGATCGCCGATCTGCGGGAGGGTGAGGTGCGCTGGTACGGCGGCGCCTACACCGCCTACGAGGAGGCGCTCGCCCAGGAACAGGAGGCCGCCGCCCGGATGGTGCGGGTCGCGGAGGCCGACGTACAGCGCCAGAAGCGCGAACTCGCCGACGCGAACGTGAAGTTGGCCCGGCGCAAGCGATTCGGGCAGAAGATGTCGGACCAGAAGCGCGAGCCAAAGATCATTATGAACGGGCGCAAGCAGGCGGCCCAGGAGTCCGCGGGCAAACACCGCATCCTGCACACGGAGAGGCTCGCCGAGGCGAAGGAGCGGCTGGACGAGGCCGTGGAGGCGGTGCGGGACGACGACGAGGTCCGTATCGACCTGCCGCACACCGTCGTCCACCCGGGACGCGGCGTGCTCACCCTGCGCGACCTGCGGCTGCGGTACGGAGCCGAGGTCGGCGGCGAGTACGCGATCCACGGCCCCGAGCGGATCGCGCTGGTCGGCCGGAACGGAGCGGGCAAGACGACGCTGCTGCGCACGATCGCCGGGGAGCTGGCGCCGGAGTCCGGCGAGGCGCTGGCCCATGTGCCGCTGCGCTTCCTGCCGCAGCGGCTCGACGTCCTGGACGACGGGCTCACCGTGGCGCAGAACGTGGCCCGGTTCGCCCCCGAGGCGACCAACCAGCAGATCAGGTCCCGGCTCGCGCGTTTCCTCTTCAGGGGCGCGCGGGCCGACCAGCCGGCCGGGACCCTCTCGGGCGGTGAGCGGTTCCGTGCCTCGCTCGCCGCGCTGCTGCTCGCGGAGCCGGCGCCCCGGCTGCTGCTGCTCGACGAGCCGACGAACAACCTGGACATGGCGTCCGTGCGCCGGCTCACCGCGGCGCTGGAGTCCTACCGGGGCGCACTGATCGTGGCCAGCCACGACGTGCCGTTCCTGGAGTCGATCGGCATCACCCGCTGGCTGCTGCTCGACGGCGCGCTGCGGGACACCGACGCCGAGGAGGTACGGGCGGCGGCCGGACAGGGATGATGAGCGGGAGGGGCCGGCCGCGTACCACCCCGGCCGGCCCCCGCCCCCGGACGACGAGGAGAGACGATCGTGCCCAGCAGGAAAGCCCTGATCCGACGGCCGGGTCCGCGCCTCGCCGAGGGGCTGGTCACCCATCTGGAACGGACCCCGGTCGACACCGCGCTCGCGGTCGAGCAGTGGGAACGGTACGGCGCGACGCTGCGCGCGCACGGCTGGGAGACCGTCGAGGTGGACCCGGCCGACGACTGCCCGGACGGGGTGTTCGTGGAGGACACCGTCGTGATGTTCCGCAATGTCGCGCTGATCTCCCGGCCCGGCGCGCCCTCGCGGCGGGCCGAGACCGCGGCGGTGGAGCAGGAGCTGATCCGGCTGGGCTGTTCGGTCAACCGGATCCGGGAGCCGGGCACCCTCGACGGCGGCGACGTCCTGAAGACCGGCGACACGGTCTACGTGGGCCAGGGCGGCCGGACGAACGCGGAGGGGATTCGACAGCTCCGTGCCGCCTTCGAACCGCTCGGGGCGCGTGTGGTGGCCGTACCCGTGACCAAGGTGCTGCACCTCAAGTCCGCGGCGACGGCACTGCCCGACTCCACCGTCATCGGTTTCGAGCCACTGCTGGACACCTGGTCGCTCTTCCCGCGCCGGCTCTCCGTACCGGAGGAGTCGGGCGGGCACGTCGTGCTGCTGGACGGCGGGAAGCTGCTGATCGCGGCGAGCGCGCCACGGACCGCCGCGCTGCTCTCGGACCTCGGCCATGAGCCGGTGCCGGTGGACATCAGCGAGTTCGAGAAGCTCGAAGGGTGCGTGACCTGTCTCTCGGTACGGCTGCGCGAACTGTACGTCTGAGGACCCGAGCCCGGTCCGCCGTTCCGTGTACGGCCGGGAAACCGGCGACGACCTGCGGATTCATCTCATGTGACAGGCTCATGACACGTGTGGGATCCGGGGTCGCCGTGCGGCGGTCCGGGGTCCGGGCTTGGCCTCTCACTTATTCGGGCCTTAACCTACGGTGTCGTAACCTACGAACCCGTAGGTAAATCTCCCGTCCCCCTGGAGCACCCGTGTCGATCACCTCTCCCCACCTCGGCAGTTCGGAAGCGTGGACCGACGCCCGACTGCTGTACGCGCTGGAAGAGGTGGTGGAGAAGGAACTCAACCGCCATCTCAAAGTCGCCAAGGACTGGATGCCGCACGAGTACGTGCCCTGGTCCGACGGCCGCAACTTCCCGGGCATCTTCGAGAACGGCGAGGCGTGGGAGCCGGAGCAGTCGAAGGTCACCGACATCGGCAAGATCGCGCTCGTGGTCAATCTGCTGACCGAGGACAACCTCCCCAGCTACCACCACGAGATCGCCAGCCTCTTCGGCCGTGACGGCGCCTGGGGCACCTGGGTGCACCGCTGGACCGCGGAGGAGGGCCGGCACGGCATCGTCATGCGCGACTACCTGCTCACCTCGCGCGCCGTCGACCCGGACAAGCTGGAGCAGTTCCGGATGGCCCACATGGCGGAGGGCTTCGAGTCCGACAACCGCCACTCGATGCTGCACTCCGTCGCGTACGTCGCCTTCCAGGAGCTGGCGACCCGCGTCTCGCACCGCAACACCGGCCACCAGTCGGGCGATCCGGTCTGCGACCGGATGCTGGCGCGCATCGCCACCGACGAGAACCTGCACATGGTCTTCTACCGGAACCTGCTGGGCGCCGCCTTCGAGATCGCCCCGGACCTGACGATGATGGCCGTCCGCGACGTGGTCGTGCAGTTCCGGATGCCCGGACACGGCATGCCCGGCTTCGAGCGCGCCGCCGCGCAGATGGCCATCGGCGAGATCTACAACATGCGCATCCACCACGACGACGTGCTCCAGCCGGTGCTGCGCTACCTGAAGGTCATGGACATAGGCTGTCTCGGCCCCGAGGGCCTGAAGGCCCAGGAGGAACTCGGCCTGTACATGGGCGGCTTGGACAGCGAGGCGAGCAAGTTCGACGAGAAGCTCGCCGCCCGCAAGGCCCGGATGGCGGCGCGCGCCGCGGGCTGACCGCACGGAAGGAAGCGGGCGCGCGCAGGCGGACGAAAGGGCGCGCGGCACGTAAGGGGGCGTACGGTTCGGGCCGCGCGCCCGCGCGCCGTACGCTGTGCCGGATGAAGCCTGTTACGCGCCTCTTCCTCATAGGCGCTCCCGTCCTCGTCGCCGCCGTCGTTCTCTTCGGCGGCGGCGACGGCGATTCGGGGGTGCTCGCCGACCACCCTCCGGAGTTCCCCGGACAGAGCGGCGCCCCCAACCCCCTCGCCTCGGGCGACGCGGAGGAGCGGGAGGAACTGGCGGAGGACATCGAGAAGCTGCCGGCCGGACTCGCCGCCCCCGCGCAGAAGGAGATCGCGGCGCGGCTCGTGGCCAGCGCGGAGAACTCCACGCTCGACTGGCGCGGCCAGTACGGCGCGATCGAGGACCTCGGCGACGGAAACGGCTACACCGCGGGCATCATCGGTTTCTGCTCCGGCACCAACGACATGCTGCAACTCGTGGAGTCGTACACGAAGTCCCACCCGGACAATCCGCTCGCGTCCTACCTCCCGGCGCTGCGCGCGGTGGACGGCGGCGACTCGCACGAGGGCCTGGACCCCGGCTTCCGGGACGCCTGGGCCGAGGCCGCGAAGTCCCCGGACTTCCGCGCCGCGCAGGACAGGACCCGGGACACGCTGTACTTCGACCCGGCCGTCCGGCTGGCGAAGATGGACGGCCTCGGCACGCTGGGCCAGTTCGTCTACTACGACGCGATGGTCCTGCACGGCCCGGGGCTCGACGCGCAGGGCTTCTACGGCATCCGGCAGGCGGCCATGAAGAAGGCGCGGACGGCGGCCGAGGGCGGCGACGAGAAGGCGTACCTCGGCGCCTTCCTCGACGCGAGCAAGGTCGTGATCAGGACCAAGCCCATCGCGGCGCAGCGAGACTCCTCCCGGATCGACACCGCGCAGCGGGTCTTCCTGCGCGAGGGCAACATGGATCTGCGGCTGCCGCTGCGCTGGCAGGTGTACGGAGAGGCGTTCCGCATCGACGCGGTGTGACCGGTCAGCGGCTGCGGCGCCGGAGGTTCTGCCGCTCCTTCTCGGAGAGCCCGCCCCAGACCCCGAACCGCTCGTCGTGGTTGAGGGCGTACTGGAGGCAGGCCACCCGCCCTTCGCAGGCGCCGCAGAGCCGCTTGGCCTCACGGGTGGAGGATCCGGGGGCGGGGAAGAAGAACTCGGGCCCCGTCTGGGCGCACAACGCGCTCTCCTGCCAGGAGAGTTCGTCGGTCGTGGTGGTACTGGTGGTGATGTTGATCGGCATGGGCACAGGTTGCCCGTCCGCGATAAACGAATGATGGACGAACCGTCAACGACCTGGCGGGCGGGGTCTGTTGCCCTTGCCCGTCAGCCGTCCCGGTCCACGCCCTGGAGGACCGCGAACCGCGCCCCGGCGGGATCCGCCAGTTTCGCGAACCGTCCGACGCCCTCGATGTCCGTCGGTTCGACCCGTACCGTCGCGCCGAGCGCTCGGCCCGCCGTCACCGTAGCGTCGCATTCGGTGACCGCGAAGTACAGCTGCCAGTGCGGCGCGCCGCCGGATTCGCTCGGATCCGAGTCGAGCGTCACGAAGCCGCCGAACATCGCGTCCGGGCTCTGTCCGGCCGGATGGACCATGCGGTACGTGCCGCTCCCGTCGGGCAGCGGCATGCCGGAGGACTCCCAGCCGAAGACCGCCTGGTAGAAGGCGTACGCGGCGGGCTCGTCGGCGGTGTACAGCTCGGCCCAGCAGAGGCTGCCCGGCTCGTCGACGACGTCCAGGCCCTGGTTGGTGCCGGGCTGCCAGACCGAGAAGGCGGCGCCGCCCGGGTCGGTGAGGACGGCCATCCTGCCGAGGTCCATGACGTCCATGGGTCCGACCACCACGGAACCGCCGTTCTCCTGAACGGATTTGGCGGTGTCGTCGGCGTCGGAGGTACGGAAGTACAGCGACCAGGACGGCGGGCCCTGCTCGGCGGTCATCGGCATACCGCCCGCGGCGGTCCTGTCACCGAGGCGGAACATGCCGTAGCCGCCTGTGTCGGGGCCCGCGGAGTGGAACTCCCAGCCGAAGAGCCCTCGGTAGAACGTGGTGGCGCCGTCGATGTCCGGGGTGCCGAGGTCGACCCAGACCGGGGAGCCGTTGGCGTAGGGGGACGTGAGCATGGCGCGCGCTCCTTCGTGAGGTCCCGTGCTCTCCTTCCGAGTCTCCCTCTCCGGGGACCTCCTCGCCTCCCGGGCGGGAGGGCGCGCGCCGATGCCCGCGGGCGGCTGTCAGTGGCCGGTGTGGTCGGCCTTCGCGTCGCCGTCGGCCTTGGCAGCGCCGTCGGCCTTCTTGCCGGTGGAGGCGGCGGGGTGGTGCGGCTCGTAGCCGGGGATCGTGCCGTCCGGCTTGGCGACCAGCAGCAGGCCGGCCATGCCCATGTCGGAATGGCTCTGGACATGGCAGTGGTACATCCAGGCTCCCGCGCCGCCGCGTTCGCCCGCGATGACCTGGAAGCCGAAGGAGTCGGCCGGTCCTGTGATCTTGTTGTCTATCACCCGGCTGGGGTCGTCGGGGCCGGTGAGCAGGCCCGTCCTGTTGTCCGCCCAGCGGTGCCCGTGCATATGGAACGTGTGGTAGAACTCGCCGTGCGTGATCATGATGACCTCGACGCGATCGCCCACCGTCGCCTCGAAGTTCGGGCTCTCCGCGCCGGGCTTGTTGTTGATCGTCATGTCGTTGAAGACGATCGTGAACTGCTTGTCCGGCAGGATGTCGCCCTTCCTGCGGACCACGACGGGACCGTACAGGCCCTTGCGGATACCGCCCGTGCCGTGGTCCGTGCCCACGACGTGGTCGTGGTAGTGCCAGTAGCCCGCGCTGCCCGGCTGCCAGGTGCCGTCCTTGCGCTTGCCGGGGACATGGGTGCGCCAGGTGTACGTACGGGTGCCACCGGGCTCGACATGGCTGCGGCTCATCCGGGTGCCGTCGTTGGAGATGTCGTAGTCCACGCCGTGCGGGTGGAGGCTGACGTCGACGTCGCAGTTGTTCTCGAAGTCGATGTGGAGGGTGTCGCCCTCGTTCAGCTCGATGAGCGGCCCCGGGATGGTGGCCTTGCCCTTCTCGAAGCCGTACCCCATCTGGCCGTTCGGCAGATTCTCGGCGTACAGGCTGATGCGGCGGACCTGGCCGCCCGCCGGAGCGGTTCTGGGCGGAGTGTCCGCCGCCGTGGCCGCGGGGGCCGATGCGGCGGCGACCGACAGGGAGGTCGCCCCGGTCGCGGCGACCGCGCCTCCCGCGAGCAGGCGTCGGTTGAAGCTCCTTCGGTCCATGGCCATCGTGAACTCCCCTGTGCCGTACGTACGTTTGCGGGGCGCATGAGACCCCGGAGACGGCCACACGGTAGTCCAGGGAACTTTGTTTATCCACACCGAGGACAAAGTTGGTGGGATTGCGGTCTTACCTATTGGCGTACCGACGAAAGAGGTCTAGTTTCAGGCGCTGTTGCTGTGCCCGCAAGACCGTGTCCGAAGACTGTGACCAGAGAGGGGTGGGTGAACACATGCAGCCTGCACCGCATCACCGGTCGAGATTCCCGCTGACCACCAGTCCGAAGAGGCCGAGGAGATCCAGACGCGGCGTGGCCGCGGCCCTGGTGGCCGGCGCCCTGGCGGCGTCGATGCTCGGCTCCAACGCCGCGACGGCCAGACCGTATCCCGAACCGGCGGCGACAACGTTGTCCCTCCCGTCGCCGCCCGGCGGCGAGAACGTGAGGGTGCTCGTCTTCCACGCCTCGGCCACCGAGGAGTCGCCGGTCGTCAACGCCGGTATCGAGGCCATCGAGTCGCTCGGCCTGACGGGGCCCGCGGCCGAACGGTTCAAGACCGTGGCCACGGACGACCCCTCCGTCTTCACCAACGCCACCAAGCTCGGCAAGTTCAACGCCGTCGTCTTCCTCACCGGCGGTGGCGATGTGCTCGATCCCGCGCAGGAAGCGGGGCTCGAAGCGTTCATGAACGCGGGCGGCGGCTTCCTGGGGATCCACGAGGCGGCCCGTACCGAGCCGTACTCCGACTGGTTCACCGGGCTGATCGGGGCCCGTCCGACGGGCGCCCCGAGCACCGTCCAGCGCGCGACGGTCGAGATCGGCGACCGGCTGAACCCCGCCACCAAGAACCTGCCGCTGGAGTGGAAGCGGCCCGACAAGTGGTTCAACTGGTCGGCCAACCCCAGCGGCAAGGTGCACACGGTCGCCCGGGTCAGGGAGGCCAGCTTCAAGCCGGCCACCGGGGCCAACGGCGCCGACCACCCGATCTCCTGGTGCCGCGACTACGCCGGCGGCCGGTCGTTCTACACCGGGATGGGCGGTACGGCCGAGTCGTACGCCGAGACGGACTTCCGCGACCATCTGCGCGGCGCCCTCAACTGGACGACGCGGATCTCCCGTGCCGACTGCAAGGCGACGATCGACTCCAACTACACGGCGGAGCGCGTCACCCAGCCCAACCAGGCCGGCCAGCAGGACCAGATCGGCGAGCCGCACGGCATGGTCACCACGCCCGACGGACGGGTCCTGTACATCGGCCGGGGCGGCGGCGACAACGCGGCCCCGGTGGTCACCGACTGGAACGACCCGGAGATCGGCAAGGGCCAGGGTCAGATCCACGTCTACGACCCGAAGACGAAGAAGGTGACGCTCGCGGGCTCCCTCACCGTCTTCGGCAACAAGGGCGGCGGCGACGAGCTGGTCAAGGTCGAGGAGGGGCTGCTCGGCATCGAGCTGGACCCCGCCTTCGCGACCAACGGCTGGGTGTACCTGCACTACACACCGCACTCCCAGCTCAACCGCGACACCCAGATCGCCGAGCGCCGCGTCTCCCGCTTCACGCTGGACAGCGCGACCAACAAGCTGGACCTCGCCTCCGAGAAGGTCCTGCTGAAATGGCCGGTCCAGGTGCACAGTTGCTGCCACGCCGGTGGCGGGATGGCCTGGGACTCCAAGGGGAACCTCTACATCGCGACCGGTGACAACAACTCCTCCGGTTTCAGCGACGGTTACTCCGGCAACAACCCGCAGCCCGCGTACAAGGGCGTCTCCTTCGCGGACGCGCGCCGCACGGCGGGCAACACCAACAACCTCAACGGCAAGATCCTGCGGATCCACCCGGAGAGCGACGGCACGTACACCCTGCCCGAGGGGAACCTCTTCACCGGCAAGGAGCAGGCCGAGGGCGGCGGCAAGACCCGCGGCGAGATCTACGTGATGGGCGTACGCAACCCGTCCCGCATCTCGATCGACCGGAAGACCGACACCCTGTACGCGGGCTGGGTCGGCCCGGACGCCGGCGCGCCCAGCACCACCTGGGGTCCGGCGAAGTACGACACGTTCTCCGCGATCACCAAGGCGGGGAACCACGGCTGGCCGTTCTGCATGGGCAACAACCAGCCCTACCGGGACCGCAACCTGCCCGACCCGTCCAAGCCGCTGGGGTGGTACAACTGCGCCGCCCCCAAGAACGAGTCGCCCAACAACGACGGCCTGGTGAACCTGCCGCCCGTCACCGGCAACACCATCTGGTACTCGCCCCAGGGCGGCGGCCCCGACTTCCCCCGGGACGCCAACGGCGTCCCCAGCTACAAGACGGCCGAGTCCACGTACCTCCTGCCGTGGCTCAAGGGCGGCGGCCAGGCGACCATGAACGGCCCGGTCTACCGGTACGACGCGCAGAGCACCAGCGACGCGAAGTGGCCGGAGTACTGGGACGGCAAGTGGTTCGTCGGTGACTTCTACGACGCGACGGACAGCCCCCGCCACGCGGTGGTGACCGACCCGAAGACCGTGGGCAAGGGCGGGCTGCCGGTGCACGCCGAGCCCCTGAAGAAGATCATCCCGGTCGGTCAGGGCGGTATCCGCAACCTGATGGACTGGAAGTTCGCCCCGGACGGCTCGCTCTACGTCCTGGACTACGGGCGCGGCTTCTTCACCTCGGACTCCCAGTCCGCGCTGTGGCGCGTGACCTACAAGGGCGGCGCGCCGACCCCGGCCGCCGGTGACCTCGCACGGAAGGCGGCGCAGTGAGAGGCGAGTTGAGACACCGGCCGGGGCGCCGTCCGCGCGCGCACCGGTCGAGGCGGCTGTGGACGGCCCTGCTGGGCGCGTTCCTGATGGTGCTGGGGCTGACCTCGACGGCCGCGTACGGGCGGCCCGCAGACGACGCCGGCGACGACACCGCGCGCTCCGGCGCCGCGGCGGCCCAGGTCCTCACCTGGACCGCGGGCGACCCCATCGACAAGTACCTCTCCTTCCCCACCACCGCGACGGCGGGGCCGACGACGATCGTCTTCGAGAACAGCACGGCGACCGGCAACACCACGGGGATGCCGCACACGCTGACCTTCGACGTGTCGGACTCCGCGTACAACAACGACGTGGCGCTGAACATCCTGGCCAACCCGGGTGACGCCAACGGCGGCAAGTACACCACCGAGGTCAATCTGACCCCGGGCAAGTACCGCTACCACTGCGTCATCCCGGGCCACGGCACGATGACCGGCGTCCTCACCGTGACCGAGGCGGGCGGCGGTGACGACACCACCGCTCCCACCACCTCGGCCACGGTCGAGGGCCAGCAGAACGCGGACGGCGCGTACGTCGGTTCCGCGACGGTCACCGTGAAGGCGACCGACGACGGATCCGGGGTGGCGACCACCGAGTACGCGCTCGGCGCGGACGGGGAGTGGCAGCCGTACACCACCCCGGTGGTGGTCGACCAGGTCGGCGAGCACACCCTCAGGTACCGCGCCACCGACAAGGCGGGCAACGCGGCCGAGGAGAAGTCGGTCGCGTTCACCGTGGTGGCCCCGCCGACCGACGACACCACCGCGCCGGAGACCTCGGCGACCGTGAGCGGCGACCGGGACGAGGCGGGCAACTACCTGTCGATGGCCACGGTCACCGTCACCGCCTCCGACACCGGTTCGGGCGTCAACACCATCGAGTACGCGCTCGGCGCGGACGGTGCCTGGCAGCCGTACACCGCCCCGGTGATGGTGCACCAGGTCGGCGCCCACACGGTCCGCTACCGCGCCACCGACAAGGCGGGCAACGCGGCGGCGGCCAAGTCCGTGTCCTTCACGGTGGTGGCCCCGCCGGTCAAGGACACCACCCCGCCGGTGACCGGAGCGGTGGTGACCGGCGACAAGAACTCCAACGGCGCCTACATCACCAGCGCGAAGGTGACGCTCACGGCGACCGACGCCGAGTCGGGGGTGGACCGCATCGAGTACTCGCTCGACAGCGGCCCCTACCTGGCGTACACCACGCCGGTCGTCGTCGACCGCGTCGGCTACCACGCGCTCTCCTACCGGGCGACCGACAAGGCGGGCAACACCGCGCAGGCCAAGCAGCTCTCGTTCACCGTCGCGCAGAGCGGCGGCGTTCCGGCGCCCAACTGCCCGGAGTTCGACGAGCGGTTGACGGTCATCGTGGGCTCGGTCGACTCGGGAGTGCCGAACCGGCTGACCCGTAACCGGTGCACGATCAACGAGCTGATCGAGGACGAGAAGGAGTGGACCTCGCAGGCCCTCTTCCTCAAGCACGTCGACACCGTCCTCGACAAGCTGCTGTCCGACAACGTCATCGACGACCGCGAGTTCAAGAAGATCACCAAGGCCGCCAAGCAGTCGAAGATCGGCACCCCCGGGCAGACCGAGGGATACCGTCCGCTCTTCGACGGCACGGCCGAGTCCCTGGCCAAGTGGGAGCAGGTCGGCGGTGGCAAGTTCGCGCTCAGCGGTGACGGCGCCATCACCAGCAGCACCACCGTCGAGGGCATGGGCATGCTGTGGTTCCCGCAGCGCACCTACGGCGACTTCTCGCTGAAGCTCCAGTTCCGCGACGACGCCCCGGGCAACGGCAACGCCAACGGCGGTGTGTTCGTACGCTTCCCGAACGTCCACAACCACCCCGAGGAGTCCCGCCCCGAGTGGGTCGCCATCAACTACGGGCACGAGATCCAGATCCTGGACCGCCCGGACGGCGACCTGTACAAGACCGGGTCGGTCTACGGCTTCGACCGGGTGGGGCTGGGCGGCGCGGGCGTCACCCCGAAGGGCACCTGGAACGACTACGAGATCCGGGTGGAGGGCCAGCACTACACCATCCTGCGCAACGGTGTGCTGATCAACGAGTTCGACAACGTGGGCGGGCAGTCGTTCTACCCCGAGCGCGCCGGTGACCCGGGCACGGACGGCCGGCGGTACGCCACCGGTTATGTCGGGCTCCAGGTCCACGGCACCACGGACGTCATCTCGTACCGCGACGTCCGCATCAAGGAGCTGTGACCGCCTTCGCGGCCCGGTGACGGTGTGTCCCCTCTCGGCGGAGAGGGGGCACCCCCCGGGTAACGGGGGCGACCGCCTCGCGCCGCGCGGGGGGGCCCCCCTGGGGGGCCCCCCCCCCATCGGGGTGTAGCGCGGGGTCGGCC
>NZ_JBHZDA010000104.1:0-2634 GCF_042755665.1 Streptomyces sp. NPDC059142 | reverse complement strand
CCCACTCTCTCTCTCACAGACCCACCCAACACCCGTCCTCGCGGCACCGCCTCGGCCGCGGCCGGGGCGGGCGGCCCCCCCCGGCGCGCCCCCCCCCCCCCCCCCACCGCTGTTCACGGGCTCTCGCGCTTCGCGCGGCTCGGCTGGACCCGCTTGGGCTCCCCCGGCATCTTCGGGTAGTCCGGCGGGTACGGCATGTCCCCCAGCCCGTGGTCCCGTTCGTACCGGTCGGCCAGCTCCAGCAGCCCCTCCAGCCGGTCCGGCCGCTCCCCCATCTCCGCGTGCACATCGCCCACTTCGGCGTAGCGCACCGGCATGGTCGCCAGGTCGAAGTCGTCCGGCGCCACGTCGTCCAGCTCCGCCCAGCGCAACGGCGCGGAGACCGGGGCGTGCGGCCGGGGGCGTACGGAGTAGGCGGAGGCGATGGTGCGGTCGCGCGCGGTCTGGTTGTAGTCCACGAAGATCCGCTCGCCGCGCTCCTCCTTCCACCACGCGGTGGTCACCCGGCCCGGCATCCGCCGCTCCAGCTCATGGCCGACGGCGATGGCGCACCGCCGTACCTCGGTGAACGTCCAGCGCGGCTCGATCGGCACGAAGACGTGCAGCCCCCGGCCGCCGGAGGTCTTGGGCCAGCCGTGCAGCCCCTGCTCCGTCAGGAACGCGTGGAGTTCGTGGGCCGCCCTGACCGCGTCGGTGAAGTCGGTGCCCGGCTGCGGATCGAGGTCGATGCGCAGCTCGTCGGGGTGGTCGGTGGCCTCCCGCCGTACCGGCCAGGGGTGGAAGGTGAGACAGCCGAGGTTCGCCGCCCAGAGGACGGCGGCCGGCTCCGTCGGGCAGATCTCGTCGGCGGAGCGCCCGCTGGGGAACTCGATCCGGGCGGTGGGGATCCAGTCGGGGAGGTTCTTCGGCGCCCGTTTCTGGAAGAAGGACTCGCCGTCGACGCCCTCGGGGAAGCGTTGCAGGGTCGTCGGGCGGTCGCGCAGCGCGCGGGTGATGCCCGGTGCCACGGCCAGGTAGTAGCGCGCCACGTCCAGCTTGGTGTAGCCGCGCTCCGGGAAGTAGACCTTGTCGGGGCTGGACAGCCGTACGGTCCTGCCGTCCGCCTCCAGCTCCACCGCCGCGCCCGCGCCCATGGGGCCACGGTAGGGCGGGGGCGCGCGGGGCGCATCACGGGAGGCCGCCGCGCGGGACACACCGGGCGGTCCGGGAGGTTCTGGCCGACAATCGCCCCATGGACCTGCCGGTGATGCCGCCCGTGAAACCGATGCTCGCCAAGTCCGTGGCCCGTATCCCGCCCGGTATGCAGTACGAGGCCAAATGGGACGGCTTCCGGGCGATCGTGTTCCGGGACGGCGCCGAGCTGGTGATCGGCAGCAGGACCGGGAAGTCGCTCTCCCGCTACTTCCCCGAGCTGGTCACGGCCCTCCTCGCGGAGCTGCCCGAGCGCTGTGTGGTGGACGGCGAGATCGTGGTCGTGCACGGCGACCGGCTGGACTTCGACCAGCTCACGGAGCGGATCCATCCGGCGAGGTCCCGGGTGGACCTGCTCGCCGAGCGCACCCCGGCGAGCTTCGTCGCCTTCGATCTGCTGGCGCTCGGGGACGCCTCGCTGCTCGGCATCGACCAGGCGCGCCGCAGGGAGGCGCTGGAGGCGGCGCTCTCCCCCGCGCGGGCGCCGGTCCATGTCGCGCCGGCCACCACCGACGCGGACGTGGCGCGCGAGTGGTTCGAGCGGTACGAGGGAGCCGGTCTGGACGGGGTGGTGGCCAAGCCCCTCGATCTGCCGTACCGCCCCGACACCCGCTCCATGTACAAGATCAAGCACGAGCGGACCGCGGACGCCGTCGTGGCCGGCTACCGGGAGCACAAGAGCGGTCCCGTGGTCGGCTCGCTGCTCCTCGGTCTGTACGACGCGGCGGGCGTGCTCCAGCACGTCGGGGTCTGCGCCGCGTTCCCCATGCGGCGCCGCGCCGAGCTGGCGGCGGAGCTGGCGCCGCTGCGCATGGAGAGCGCCGAGGGCCATCCGTGGGCGGCCTGGACGGAGGGGTCCGCCCACGAGAGCGCCCGGCTGCCGGGCGCTCCGAGCCGCTGGTCGGGGACGAAGGACCTGTCGTGGCTGCCGCTGCGGCCCGAGCGGGTGTGCGAGGTGGCGTACGACCACATGGAGGGCGACCGGTTCCGGCACACCACGCAGTTCCGCAGGTGGCGCCCGGACCGTACCCCGGCGAGCTGTACGTACGCGCAGTTGGAGGAGCCGGTGCGGTACGACCTGGCGGAGGTGCTGACGGGACGGTGAGCGGCCGGCGGGGCGGCGGGGGATCTCACCGGTCTGGACGACCCCGCATGCGTCCGGACGGCCGCGGTGTGACCGTGCAGGGGTGACCTCAGCCAGCGAGACCGGCACCCCGGCGACGACGCGAGCGCCGGAGTCCGCGCCCGCCCCGCCCGTGCTCGACGGACGGCAGCGGAACATCGTCTTCGCCACGATCATGCTCGGGGTGCTGCTCGCGGCGCTCGACCAGACGATGGGGGGCGCCCCCCCCCCCCCCCGGCGCGCGGGGCTGGGGGGGGGGCGCCCCCCCCCCGGGGGGGTAAACAAAAAACCACCCCCCACACAGATAATAATAGAGGGGT